>PXBU01000165.1 GCA_003566795.1 Puniceicoccaceae bacterium
ATGCATTGACAACAGTACGGACCAAATCAGCACCGACTCGGCGTTAGCGTAGTTAACTTGTTCGCGGGAGATGAGGAGGCGTCCCTGTCGCCGAGAACCTGATCGCTCAGTCCTTCGGCAAATATTCGATCTCTGGCAAGACCAACTCCCAGCGCTCACACCGCAGGGCTTGACCGTCGGCTTCGCCCACCTGTCTTACCAGAACGGCTGCCACGCGGACGGCAATCAATTCGCCACTGAGTGGTGTGAATTTCTGGGCAAGACGAGTCACGGTCACGCCGAGCATGTCCGCAATCTCCCATCCGGATTTGCCATCAGAGCGCGGGCGCAACAAGAGCGGGCTGCCGACATCGAGGCCAGCCAAGGCGCGGTGAATCGGTGCGCTTGGTGCAAAGTAACCGGGCCAGGACAGGACGACATGGCTTGGGTCTGCAACCCATGTGCGATGGGCAAGGCGAGGCTCCGCAGAATACCCCGATGGCCTTGACCGCAATACAAGATCACCCATGTCGTTCACGAAAGGGTGATGCCCACCCACCCGGTCGCAGACCGTGAGCGTTATTCGCGCGCGCGTCATGGCAACGTAAAACAGTCGTCGCTCTTCGTCATTGGACTGCGGCCAGCCTCCGCCGTCGAGGATCAGGACGTGGTCGAACTCCAGCCCCTTGGCACGGTGCGCGGTCATGAGCACCATCGGACCGTTGCGCTGCTCAGTGCCCGTAGCACCGACACCGGACCCGTACTCGTACAGCGACTCGATCAGGTCAGAGACTACCCTCTTCGAGCCCGGTGCCACTGTTTCGGTTTCCAGAATAAACCTGGCCAGTGCCGCGCGAGACGGGTGAGGAATCAACCGATCGACCGGAAATCCGAACCGCGCCCGAAACCATCGGGTCAACGTACTAGCCTTCAGCAACGCCCGTCCGCTCCGACCACGCCTGAGCTCGCCACGAAGCAGAGACAACAACAGCGCCCCTTCCCGCGTCGTATGCAAATCCGGAATGTGGTCGTCACGAAGAACACGGACGGGTATATCGTGCAGCCGACAGAGGGCCGCCATCGGTTCCAGATCACCCCAGCGACGTGCGATGACCGCGAAGCGGCCCCATTGACCCGGCTCGCCGTCAGTGCCAAGCCCGTTGAGGCGCATGAGCTCAGCCAACGCCATCTGAACCTCCAGACCGAGATCGCCCGGCACCTCAAGCACGTGAACTCGCCCCCCTGCCACAGGGTCAAGCTCCGCGAACTCGCCACCAGACGCCAAGTCTCTTCGCACATGGTCGATACGGATCTCTTGGTCGCGCTTCATGCGCTCCCGAGCGCGCGCGATCACTCGGTTGGAGCAGGCGATGATCTGACCCGTAGAACGGTAATTTTCCACCAGGTGGTAACGGCGCGCGCGATAGTCGCGCTCGAACTGACGAATGAAACGTACGCTGGCGCCGCCGAAGGCATAGATGTTCTGATCATCGTCCCCGACCACCAGCAGGGAGAGCTGGTCCTCCTCGCTATTCAGGGTGCGGCCGGCCACTGCACTAATCAGATCGTAGTGATCGCCATTGATATCCTGGTACTCGTCCACGAGAAGAAAACGTAGCCCAGCCAGGATACGGTCGCGCTCTACCGATGGACCCAGATCGTCGCCCTGCGCCGACTCTTTCAGTCGCCGGGTCGCCTCCCGGATCACTGCGTCGAACCGGATCGTCTCGCCACGTTCGACCGCCACGGCATAGCTCGTCCCGGTCAGCCGCATCGCCAGCCCGTGGAGGGTCTGGACCGTGACACCCTCGGCATCCGCACCCACCAACGCCCACAGGCGCCGTCTGACCTCCACTGCCGCCGAGCGGTTGTAGGCAAGCACCATGATTTCTTCGGGAAGAACCATGCTTTCGCGCAACAACCACGCAACACGGTGCACGATGACTCGGGTTTTCCCCGATCCAGGCCCCGCCAGCACCAAATGACTGCCTTCGAGGGGTGCCGCAACGACGGCCTGCTGCTCCGGGTTGCCAAGCTCCGTGAGGATGCGGCGGTGAGCCGCCTCCGTGGTTGCCATTTCGAGGACTTCCTTGCGCCCCGCAAAATAGCGCCGCACGAACTCACCGCGATCCAACGCGAAGTAGTCGAGGATGAAGCTCATCGCCGCCTGGATCTTGGCCAGCCCCAGGCGCGCGTACTCGGCCATCACGTGGACCTGGACGATCTTGTCCTTGTAATGCAGCGCAAGCTCGGTGTAATCGGACCTGCTGAACTTCCGGCGTCGCGCTTCGGGATTCAGTTCGATGCTCATCGCCGCACGGAACACGGCCTTGCCCCGTGCCAAATGGAGGACCTCGTTCGTGTCGAGATAGATCAGGCTGGCCGGCAGCGCGACATCCCAGTTCTGAATCGCCAGATCCTGCAGCGTGGTGTCCGTGCTCAGAGCCGCTTCCAGATCACCTTGCTTGCACGTCACCAGCAGGTTATTGCCCTGCTTGCGCTTCAGAAAAAACCCAACAAGTGCCTCGCACAAACGCATGCGTCGCCCACGAATCGTCTCGATCTCCTGCCAACTGCGCAAGAGCTTGATGGAGCGATGATCCTGCCCGCGAGGTCGCAGCGAGAACAGTCCTCGCTGGCCGGCTCCATCTCCGAACGGTTCCGCAAACGACTTCAGAAGGCGCGACAGCTTCTCTGGCGGAAAATCCACGCCACTGTCTCGGCGCACAATGTCGCACAACCGCCGTACATTGAGAATCTGCCAACCATCTTGATCCGCGTCCGGGGCTTCTTCGCGCAGATTCCGGATCAACAGACTTTCCAATCGCCGCAGATTCTCCAGCCGCTCCCGGGTATCCGGGTCTCGGTAAAGCGTCACTCCAATTTCGGTGTCGTTGGAGAGCAGCTTGAACTTGTCGAGCTCGCGCAGCATGGCACGCAGCCGCCGAGAGTCTTGCCCGGAGGCCAGCATCAACTCGTCGGTGGAGATCGCTTCATCATCCCGTGCCTGGATCAGCAGGGACAGAATGCGCAAATACGGCTCGATATCAGTTCCTGACCCCAACTTCTTGCGCAGGAGATTCTCCGCTTCGTCCAGACTTGCGACCAGCAGGCTGCCTGGGAACACACGGGTATGATTCTCATGGCGTTCCAGGAGTCGGGCTTCCTCCAGCCATGCCACAGCGATGCGAACCTTGGTATCAGCATCCGACGCATCCGGATCAATGCGGTGTTTCTCAGGGACTTCAAGCAGGATCTCGCCGCTCGTGACCACGACCGAGCCCTCGCTCCGATCCTTGCGCTCAATTGCGCGTAAGGCTTTCAAGATGGCGTGGATATCGTGCTGACTCAGGCGCGAGTTCCGCAGCAAACGAAACTGCACGTCGAGGTCAACATCGTCATGAAGAAGGATGCAACGGGCCGGGTCCTGATCCCTTCCTGCGCGCCCGGCTTCCTGGAGGTAGTTCTCGAGTGAACCCGGTGTGTCGAGATGGATCACCAGCCTCACGTCGGGCTTGTCGACCCCCATACCGAATGCATTGGTTGCAGCGATTACCCGCAGGGCACCGGAAAGAAACGACTCCTGCACCGCACGCTTGTCCGTCGGCAACATGCCGCCATGAAAGAAGCCGCAGTCCAGCCCAGCTTCGCGCAAGAACGCGGCAACTTCCTCTACGGTTTTCTGACGCGCGCAAAAAACGATGGCGCCCCCCTCCTCGCGAAGCGCTTCCTGCAACAGCCGTAGCACCTCTGGGTACTTCGCCTGGGCCGGTACCTTTCTCACTTCGTATGCCAAATTCTCGCGGCTTACCCCACCGGCCGCCAGCTCCAGGGTGACACCGAGAACCTTTTCGAAGTGATTCCGAATATCCGCGACGACATCGGGTTTCGCGGTGGCGGTGAAACCGAACACCGGTGACGGCTTATCCTTCTGCTTGGCCTTGATGAAACGCGAAACATGGAGATAGTCGGGCCGGAAATCATGCCCCCATTTCGACAGGCAATGCGCCTCATCGAAAACCCACGCACCCACCTCTCGGTGCATCAGGGCGTTTGCGAAGGCGGTACTGCGAAACTGCTCCGGCGCGACAAAGATCAGGCCCAGATCGCCCAACCTGAGTTTGTCCAGCATTACCCGGCGTTCCAATGGGTTCAGCAAACTGTTGAGATAGCCAGCGCAGGAAATTCCTCTCGCCTCAAGATTGTCGACCTGATCCTTCATCAGGGACTGGAGTGGCGAAATCACAACCGTGAGGCTGCCGTTCCGGTAATAGCGCGCCAATGCAGGCAGTTGAAAACACAACGACTTCCCGCCGCCGGTGGGAAGGATCGCGAGGGTCGGACGACCCGCGAAACCGTTCTCGACGATCACCTGCTGCAAGGAACGACCATCTTCGGTGGCAGGGCTCGACCGAAATCGCTCGATTCCCGGAAAGTAACGCGGCAACAGTGTCAGGAGATCGTGTTCTTCTCGGCACCAGTCGCAATCCGGGTCGCCGCAGGGCACGTCGCGTAAGGCCTGGATCACCTTCCGGGTGCCTGGGTAGCTCAATCCCACCCAGGGCGGCAAAACAGAGTTACCGCCGGAGACTCTGAGCCACGCCAGCGTATAGGCCAGCGGCTTATGCCACCCGGAGTCTGGCAACATCGTCTCGACGACATGCTGCTGGGCTGTCCTGCACACCTTTCCTGCCGTCGCCTGTTGCCAGGCGGCCTTCGCTTCATCGAGGGACGGTCTCAGGCTGCGCCGCAGCGTTGCGAACAGGTTGGCCACCCCCTTGCCGGCTTCCGGGGCCAAAAGGTAATGCAGACAAAGCATCTCGTCTGGATGCTCATCGACTCGCCCGTGGAGAGCGTCTCGCTGATCCAGAAACAGCTCGTAGGCGAGCTCCGCATCTCGAACAGGATTGTTGCGCGTCGTGGTGCAGAGCTTGTAATCCTTGACTAGCCGATGGTAAGGATTCTGCGGAAACGCGATTGGTGACAGCTCCAACGTGTCCACCAGTGGCAGCCGGTGCAGCGCGAGATCCGGATGTAGCACCGCGAGCACGGGCTGATCGTGGACGATGACGTTGTGCCCCAGCACGAAAGCCGCGCCTTCCGTGAGCAAGTTGACCCGCGCGACAAGGTCGGCAGCGTTGCCGGACAACCGCGCACGTGCATCGAGGTCGGGCCGGTACACGCCCACCTCCCGCAATTGATTGCGGTCCTGGCGGGTCGTCTCAACGTCAATGCACAGACACCGGGCTTTTGTTCCTTCCTTTTCTTGGATCATGATGCATGGCCAGTGTCTCTCATGTCCCGAAGTCTAACGACAACGAGGCGCGAGTACCGCAGCCGAATACGATGAAGGACTCGTTCCCACCTTCTAGGTAGGCTTGCTGATGGGGATGAAAGGCGAACCAATAATTGGGGTGCGCCCCAGAATTGTGCTCTTTCGATACAGCACAGGTCACAAAAATCTTTTTGTCGGGGGAATAGTAGCTGGCCCGGGTTCGTTTGACGAAGGTTTCGCCCAAATATTTCTCGAACCTCGCCATGCAAGCGTCATGAAAGGCGACCGGAGTGAATTTAGGCCCCTTAGACTTGCTGTCCTCTTCCGGTTCGTCCTCAGCGTCTTCCGGAGACTCCTGTTTAATGTCTTCGGTCGCCGAAAACAAGATATCGGCGATCTCATCCAACCTCGTAAATTCGCGCGGAATCAGGATACGGTGAATCCGGTCGATGATCACCGGGTCCTCGACTTCTTCCTTAATCGCGATCAGCCGATTGAGGGCGTCGACACTGATGATCCGCACATCCCAAGCGAATCTCGAACCCCGAATCTGGGCCTCCAAGTCACCGGTGTCCTGTCTCCCAACGATCAGGAGAATCGACGAAGAACCTTCCTTGATGCGACCGATATCGATTAAAGCCCGGCGATATCCTGCAACCACGTTTAGGTCGATTCGATATGCGTCGGTCGTCTTCACTTCCACCACGATGGAGTGCCCATTGGGAAAGGACCACAAGCCATCGAAGCCAATCTCGGATGACTTTCCGCGGTAGCGGCCAGGACTCACGTCTGCCCCCAGGCGCGAGCCAGCTTCGTTCACCACGTCCTGCAACGCGAGCCCTGAATCCGTGAACGCGTCCGAGTTCGTCCTGGAAAAGACGTTTGCCCTCGAGAAAGA
>PXBU01000234.1 GCA_003566795.1 Puniceicoccaceae bacterium
GACACCTTCCTTGAGGAAGAGGCCGAAGTCTTGCCAAAAACTCTCGTAAACTTCCGGTTCTTTTTTGGCCTTTTCTTCCAGGGTCTTGAGGAAGCGCTTGGTGAGGACCTTATTCAGTTTCTGGATCAGCGAGCTGTCCTGCATCGCCTCGCGGGAGATGTTGAGCGGCAGGTCGGCACTGTCCACAACACCGCGCACGAAGCGCAGCCACTCGGGCAGCAGGTTCTTCGGCTCGCTATCGATTAAGATCTTGCGGCAGTAGAGCGCGACACCCGGCTCCATCCGCCCGAAGCCGAAGCCCTCCATGTTCTCGGTGGGGACGAAGAGGATGCTGTTGATCTCCAGCGGCGCATCGGCATTGAAGTGCAGCCAGAAGCGCGGCTCGTCGAAGGCATTGGCCTGGAATTTGTAAAACTCTTTATATTCGTCGTCGGAGATCTCGCCCTTGCTCTTGAGCCAGAGCGCACCGACGGTGTTGAGCTCCTCGCCCTCGACTTTGACCGGGAACTGGACGAAGGCGGAATACTTTTTGATGATCCCTTCGAGGCGATCTTTCTTGGCGAACTCCTTGTATTCCTCCTTGAGCTTGATCACGACGCGGGTGCCGCGACGCTCGCCCTCCACCGGCTCGATTTCGTAGGCACCGGAGCCATCGCTCGACCAGCGCAGGCACTCGCCCTCCTGATGCCAGCTGCGGGTATACACGTCCACTTTTTCGGCCACCATGAAGGCGGAGTAGAAGCCCACGCCGAACTGACCGATGAGATTTTCGTTTTTCTCGCCCGACTCCTTGAGTGCGTTCAAAAAGGCCTTGGAGCCGGAGTGGGCGATGGTGCCGAGGTTTTCGACCAGCTCATCATGGGTCATGCCGATGCCGAAGTCGCGGATCGTGATCTCGCCGGCCGCTTCATCGGAGGTGACCTGGATTTCGAGATCCAGCTCGGCGTCGAAGATTTCCTTTTCCGTCAGCTGCGTGTGGCGCAGCTTCTCGGTGGCATCCGAGGCGTTGGAGACGAGCTCGCGGACGAAGATCTCTTTGTCCGTGTAGAGCGAGTGGACAACAATATCGAGGACTTGCTTCACCTCGGCTTGGAATTCGTGACGTTCAGGTGTGGTTGTGCTCATGGTCGGATACAATTTTTGGTTATGAAAGGCGGAAAAATAGAAAGACTTGGATGAAAATCAAGAGTGGGTGGATATGGAAGATGGGAGATGGGAGGAGATGAGAGATGGGAGGAGATGGGAGGAGATGGGAGATGGGAGGAGATGAGAGAACCCGCGTGAGGCGGACGGCGTCGTCAGCAGGACGACGCCGTCCGCCTTTTACGCGGCTAGCGGAACTGGTTTTGATCGACCCGATATTCGTAGTCGGCGGTGGCAAGTTTCGCGGTGAGTCCCTGCGCGTCGATCCCATGCGTGCGGCAAAGGTCATCGAGTGAATCGGCATGATTTCTCAATTCCGTGTTCACCAGCCCCACCAGCAGATGGGGATCCATGCATTCGAACTGGGTCCAATCCATTTTCTATCGAAACGTCTCGTTATTCAACAGACCGGGCCCTTTCTCCGGGCAGTCCGCGCAGGACAAGTTCGTTGGTCAAATCATTCCGGGAGGTGAAGCCGGCCCAGCGCTCAAGCATGCTGCGGGTTTGCGCGAGATCCGGATCCTCTGCGCCGAGTTCGGGGACTTCCTTGGACGCGACATAGACGAAAGTGCCTACATCGCGCAAGGTCAGCATGGGAGAGATCTCACCGGCCTTGAGCGATTGTGCCCTTTGTAATGCCGAGGGGTTCAGCTGGGACGGAGCGTTGCGCACTTCAAATGGATCAAAGGTCTGGACCCGCAGCTCCAGTGCCTCGGCAGCCTCAGCAAAAGGAGTGCCCTCAGCCAGGGCGGCTTTGAGTTCCGCTTGAAGGCTTTCGCCCTTTTCATTAAAGAGGCGTCGCTTTTCTTCCCTTTTGTAATCAGCTGCGACTTGTTCGGCCACTTCCTCGAAGGGAGGGATGATCGGGTCGATGCGGCCCTGATAGATCAGGACGGCGAAGCCGTCATCGAGTTCGTGCGCATCCGAGTAGTAGCGGTTGCCCGTCAAGGTGAAGGCCGACTCCAGCATCTCGGGCGAGAGCGCACGCTGACGGGCTCCGGAGCGGGTGTAGGGCTCGATCTTTATCAGCCTGAGGTCCAACTGATTCAGCAGTTGATTAAAGGCCGCTGAGTCGAGCTTGATGTCCTCGTTATAGAGCTGGAACGCAAAGGCCGTCGCGGCCTCATGGGCCAGAGTCGCGGCCTCTTGCTCGGCCAGACTCGCTGCCACGCGATCGCGGACTTGTGCAAAGGTGACTGCTGCCTCAGATTCACTTTCGCTTTCGGATTCCGCCTGCGCTGCCTCATATTCGGCTACGAAGCGGTTCCGGTGGGCAGCAAAGTGCTCGCGCAGTTCGGCTTCACTGGCTGCAGGAACTTGATCGATGAAGCGTTCTCTCTCGAACAAGACATAGCTGGCTTGCACGCGCTCAGGTATCTCGTAGCTCGGTTTGTTCGCTTGGTAGAAGTCTTCGAGCGCGGATTGGTCGCGCTGAATCTCCGGTTCGAAACTTGCGTAGGCCAGTTCGGCAGTCGCGAGCGTCAGCTTGGTCCGGCCGCGTTGGGCTTGTGCCTGTGCCTCCGCAGGCAAAAGATAACCAGGTCCAGCCAGCGCGTCCATCACTTGCTCGATCCGAAAATCTTCTTTCAGAACTTTAATAACAATGCCCTGAGGCGCGCGTGGGTTGGATTCGAACTGATCAACAAAGCGGGTATAGGCGTCGGGGCTAAAATTACCATCCGGCCCCTGGAATGCACGCTTGCTCCTGATGTATTCTGTCAGGGCGTTCTGGTCCGGCGCAGGAATGCCCACCTCATTCGCCAAATGCAGCATCGCGATGCGACTCGTCAGCAGTCCCTGGAACTCCTGATCCGACTGGATCTGTTGGTTGTTGAGAAAAGCACTCAAGGAGACCTTCTCCACCAGCGGGTCCCGGTCGCGCGGAGCGTTCAAATCGATCCCATAAAAGAGGTTCGGTTGATAATTGGAGCGGTCGGTCGTGCACCCGGGAGTGTTCCCAATGGTGAAGACGAATGCAATGATGATGACGGCCAGCAGGCTGAGGAATACCCAGCGCCCGTGGCGAATTAGATGATGTTGGATCCAGGATATCATGAATAGCGGAAATTGGAAACCGGGGAGGTTAGGTCTCGCCTACACTCTGTCAATCAATTGGTTGGAATCTCTAAACCAGCTCACTGATTTTCGTCTGGGCTTTAGCGCAGTCTTTCAGCGAGATCACCTCATTCAGATACGTCCGGATCGCCGGATCGGCTGAGGCAACGATATCGACACCTTCGTTGTTGCCACAGGCTTCGAAGCTCTGTTTGAAGCTGCCCAAAGTGATGCTTTCAGCTGGCTTTCCGGGCTGATACGCTCGGTTGCGCTCTTCCTCGTTGTTTTTGCCCTTGATCGGGGCGAGATAGCCGAGTTCGCACAGGCGTGAGATGGCGGAGTTCATTATATGGCTGGGGACACGCAGTTTTTCCAGAAGTTCGTTGGAGTGAATCGGGGGTTGGCTTGACTGAAAGCGTCGGGTGACGAGGATCAAGATACTCAGAGAAATAACTTCCCGGGTGCGCTCACTGATCTTTTGCCAGGCATTTTCATTGGTGAGGTAGTTTGCGTTTTGCACGGCATAGGTCACTTGGCCACCGAGTAGGATAAGCAGCCAAAAGACGTAGAGGCCCAGCATCAGGATGACGATGATCCCGACCGAACCGTAGAGGCTGTTGGTCTGCACCACCCGATCCACGTAGAGAAAAGACAGCAGGTTATACAGATGCAGCAAGAGCACGACGACGACGCTGCCAGCCATGGCCGGACCCCAGCGTACCTGCGTATTCGGAATAAAGCGGAAAAAGACGGCTAGCAGCGAAACAATCAGCAGGAAGCTAATGATCGGAGAGAAAAAGAGAAAGAGCGAGGCCAGCATTTCGCCCATCGGCAGCTCCTCCATCCTGGAAATGACGGCATTTAAGGTGATCAGTGTGACGGAGAGCGTGCCGAGGACTGCACCCAGACTGATGAATGTCCAATAGGTGACGATACGTTCGCCCAGCTTGCGCCCCTGGCTGACGCCCCACAGGGTGTTGAAAGAGCCCTCAATCGAACTGAGCACCTGCAGGCCGATGATGAAGAGCATGAGGATGCCGACTGCACCCACCGCGCCAGAGGAGGCTGCCTCGCTGAACCGGTTGATCATACTCAGCATCTGTTCTTCCATCTCGTTGTCGCCTCCCGCTTCGAGCGCGATTTGTGGTGCCGCATAGGAAATGGCATCGTAAATTCTTTCCAGCACGACCTCTTCGTTACCTTGGTCGAGGGCAAAGCCGGAGATCATGATGCCCAATGCGATCAGGGGGCCGATACCAATGAGCGAGTAAAAGGTCAGTGCCGCCGCCTGGACTGGTATCTGGTTGCGGCGCAAACCCTGCCAGGTAAGCGTGATCACCCGTAAAATGTGGTAGAGCCGGGCGCGCACTGTCGTGTGCCCGAGGTATTCCAATTCCCAAATGTCGCGCCCCATGAGCTCGCGCATCCGCGCGGCACATGCTTTCATGCCCTTTAAGGCTTCCCCAATTTTATCTGTTTTTGCTTCTTTCAAGTGGCGTTCCGCAGGGTGAGCTGAATGGAGGATCAAATAAATTTTTTCACAGAATGCAATTTCGTAGCGGAACGGCGAGGCCGTTTCGAGCCCCACCGCGAGGAAATATCGGGTCGAAATGGGTTCCCCATTCCGCTACAATAAATAAAAACACTTATTTGGAGGGGTATTATTAAAAGATGTTTATCTTAATGGAACTATAGAATTCTGCAAATCGCTCGTTAATTGCCAGGTAGGCGAGTGCGCCATTACCGCCTATGCCCATGATGATAGCCAGTAGCATGGTGGAGAGGCGTTGTGCGATGGTCGCCAGAAAGATGCCCGCGCCACCCAATGCAAAGGCCATTATTAGGGTGGGGTCGCCTAAAGCCCATCCGAGATAGACGCCAAAGCCGAGTCCCAGCATGCTGCGACCCCGGATCACCGGATACACATCAGTAACGGAGAGCAGCAGCAGGATGGCCATGACTAAATCGAAGATACCCAACATCAGGAAAGGGTAGTTCAAGAGGCTGGTGTAGGCGGTTTCGGTGACGCCGTCGACGATGACAGGGTGGTGGGGAATCAAGAGTGCCAGCGCGGATAATATCATCATGATACCCAGCGTGATCGGGGCGAGTTCAACCGCTTTTTCGAAACTCTTCTGGCGCTGCTTCAGATGGCGGGTCTCCTTCGTATCCGCTTCCGCCGCCTTGAGCATGTCTTCAACTTCAATCCCGCCCCCGCCCTTCGGTTTTTTCGAAGAAGTCTCGGCTGCTGCGTCGGGCGCGGCACGTAGCTTCAGACTGTTTGCCACTGGAAAAATCGCCTGCTTCAGCTCCTCGTTGAGCGCGACGGGAATCCACTCCTCTTTTTCCTCGTCATAGTAGAGCGTGTTTTCAGTGACCTGCCCGGCGTCAACCAGTGTCTTGAGTCGTGATTGGTCAAATGGACCCCGCGACTCATCTTGCTCGGGGGTGCGAATATAGTATTCAGGCATAGCGTGGCTCTGGTCAGTTAGCGAACGAGTAGAATTCGAAGGAAGGTTAGACTTTGTCGAGCTGTCCCACAAATCCAAGCTTATAACTTCCGCCGATTTACGAAGTATTGACAAAAAAAGCCCCTCCGTTTCGGGAGGGGCTTGGCAATTGTTTGGGCAGTTCGCCTATTTGATGGCGGCCTGAGCCGCTGCCAGACGCGCTACCGGCACGCGCGGTGGCGAGCAGGAAACGTAGTCCAAGCCGACACCGTGGAAGAACTTGATCGAGGCGGGGTCGCCACCGTGTTCGCCACAGATGCCGAGCTTGAGGTCCTTGTTGGTCTTGCGGCCCTTCTGCGCTCCGATTTCCACGAGTTGGCCGACACCCTTGGCGTCGATCGAGGCGAATGGGTTCTGCGACATGATGTCGAGGTCCTTGTATTTGCCGAGGAAGGAAC
>PXBU01000349.1 GCA_003566795.1 Puniceicoccaceae bacterium
GACCTGCTCGACACCATCCGCAGCCGCTGCCTGAACTTTCGGGTGCCCGCCAGCTTAGAGGCAGTCGCCCACCCGGACTGGGCCAAATGGCTGGCCGATTACCGTGAATGGCTGACGCTCCTGATCAAAGGGCCGAACAAGCAGAGCATCCCACATATTCTGGCGGCTGCCTACGGACTCAACCTCCGCTTCCAACAAGTTTCCGACGAGTTGTCCGCCGGGGAATGGGAGCGCGTCAAACCCACTCTCCCGGAGCACCTCAACGACAAGGACATCGATGCCGCGAAGACCGGAGTTTACAAAACCTTTCGCGGACAACTCCTCGCCGAGATCGAAAAGGCCACCGCCCGCTTTGCGCGGGACCTGGAAAAGGCCAACCCCGGACGCCTACCCGCGACCGCCCTGCAACGCGCGACCGAGAGCCTCGAAAAATCCGCTGGCCTGATGGAACTCAACTTCAACCTGGCCGCCTCACTGGAACGCTTCTTCCTGACCTCCATGCGGATCTGGACTGCCGCAAGATAGTATCTCCAACAATCAAATCTTAAATTTTCTATCTCAAATGCATTTCCATGCAGCGCTCAGCCGCCAAATGAAAAGCACCGTCTCAGCCAAAGACCTGCCTTCTCAAGCCCTGAATGCTCGCCAGTCCCTGCCAGTCCGCCCCGCGTAATGGATGCACTTTGGGCGGATACTTCCGACCCTTCTCCCGTTGCCAGGAACCCACAAAGCCGCGCACAAACTCCTCGCTGCCCAGAATCGCACCATCGGTAAAGTAGCGCACCCGGCAGCGCAGCACGGTTGCCTTCGGCAGCAGCGCATCCTCCTGCTCCAGCACTTTAAGTGCGTGCTTACGTTCATTTTCCGACAGGCCCGGCTGCCCCGCCCGCTTGCCAAAAATCAGTTCCCGGTGCATCTGCAGCGCTTCGGCCACCGGGAGCTTATTGCGCGCGGAGCCATCCGCATAGGCTCGCCAAATATGGAGTATTCCTTTCAAAGCTCGCGAGCCTGGCGTTTTCCGTGTAGGACCCGAACTCGGTGAGTGAGCAAGGGCCTCGGCATAGCCACAAAAGCGGTAATCCTTCGGGTCATCCACCAGACCCGCCCGCACCGGATTCAGATCAATGTAGGCCGCCATCGTTTGCAGCGGGTTGCCCGCCCCCTGCACCAGCACACTCTTGAAACGATCCATCCACAACGTGCCCCGCCGGTCCCCGTGGTTACGATTATACCAAATCGAGAAGCGCTGTTTCACCGTCTTCATGAATTCCGAGAGATCGTGCATCCGTGCCAGCAGACGCTCCCGGATCGCCAGCGCGTCCTCATTGCCCTCCCGCAGTGCCTTTTCCAGCCGCGCAAACTCTGCCGTCTGGTATTTCGTCGGCTTCGGATAGAGCACCTTGAAGCGGCGCAGCAATTCCGCATCAGAGACCACCTGCTTCTCCGGCACCCGCACCAGCACATGGAAGTGGTTCGACATCACACAATAGGTAAGAATCTCCACCCCACAGAAGTCCGCCACCTGCCACAGCATTTTACGCAAAACCTCCTTCTCACGGTCCCCAAATAAACGCTCACCACCCACCACACGACTCATCGCATGGTAGCAAGCAGGCACCCCCTCCAATTTCATCCGCTTCGTCTTTTGCATCAACCCCAGCAAGTCACCCACCCAACCACTCGTCAACCATATATTTATATCCAGGCTATAAAATTGAGGGCGTAAGTTTATTGGACTCTATCAAAATCGCGACCATAGACCATGTGGCGATGCTCAGCCTCGCTCTCCGCTACAGAGAAACTCCTCCACCTTATGTTGGCGCAGTTTGCGGCGGACCCAGTCGAGTGCCGCGTGGACGGCGCGGGTTTTTACGTCGAGTCGTCCGCCAGTGTAGCGCACGGTCTTGGCCCAGACACCCACTGGCGAGTGGTAGCCGAGATGGATGGTGCCGACCGGATTACGCGCATTGCCCCCCTCCGGCCCGGCAAATCCGGTCACGCTCAAGCCGTAATCCGCCGAGAGCCGCTCGGAGACACCAGAGGCCATGGCGATCGCGCACTCGGGGCTGACCGCGCCGTGCTGTTCCAGGATCGACTCCGGCACGCCGACCTTGGACACTTTCACATCGTTGGCGTAACAGACCACACCTCCAACGAAGACTTTTGACGAGCCCGGGATGTTGGTAAAGGCATTGCAGAGCAGGCCGCCAGTGCAGGACTCGGCCACGGCCAGCGTGCGGTCCAGGGCCCGTAACTCGCGGTAGATGACATGCGCCAGCGAGCAATGCCCGTAGCAGACGAAGTCCTCCCCCAGTAGTTCGCGGGCTTCCCCGGCGATCTGCTTGATCTGCTCCAGCAGCAGTGCCCCATCACGACTGCTTAGGCGCACATCAACGATCCCGAAGTGCACACAGAAAGCCACTGTGAGACCCGGATGCTTTTCGACCAGAGGCTGCAAACGTTCTTCGACGGCGGACTCACCTGCTCCGCAGGTGCGCAACTGCACGTAGGCCTCCTCCTCAGTAAGGATGCCATGCTCCCGCAGGATCGGAATGACCTGTTGCTCAAACATGGGCCGCAGTTCATGTGTCGGCCCCGGCAGCATGATCAACAACTTTCCGTCGCGACGCAGTAGCAGCCCCGGAGCCGTGCCGCGCTCGTTATGGAGGACCTTCCCATCGGCAAAACAATAGCATTGCTTCTCGTGATGGCTCGACATCTTGCGCCCCATCAACTGAAATCTTGCCTCAATCGCCTCAAAGATAGTCGCATCGTAGGCCAGCTCAGTCCCAAGCGCCTCGGCGATGTTCTCGCGCGTCATATCGTCGGCGGTCGGGCCGAGGCCACCGGTGGTGATGACGATGTCCGAATGCTCCCAGGCATCGAGAAAGGCCCGCTGGATTTCCGCCTTTTCATCGGTAATCACACGGCTGCGCTGGATCGGCAGCCCGTAGCGGGCGAGTTGATCCCCCAGGTATACCAGGTGGGAGTTTTCGCGGATGCCGACGAGGAGTTCGTCGCCAAAATTGATCACTTCGATGACAGGATTTTTGGACATTGCGGTATTGTAAGGCTATCGTGGCAAACTACATGATTTTTTAACAAATGCCAGAGTCAGATACAGATAAGTCCAAATCCGGGCTGAAGGAGAAAGTGCGACGGCTGCCGCACAAGCCGGGCGTATATCTGATGAAAGATCGTCTCGGGCAGACCATCTATGTCGGCAAGGCCAAAGACCTGAAGAAGCGGGTCAGCACCTACTTCCAAGCCTCCCGCAAGCTGGTGATTGCCCAGCCTAAGATACGCGCCATGATCGACTTGATCCACGACTTCGAGATCATGCAGGTCAAATCCGAGGCCGAAGCCCTGCTGCTCGAAGGGCAGTTGATCAAGAAATACAAGCCCCGCTACAATACTGACTTTACCGACGATAAGCGTTTCCTGCTGGTGCGGGTGGATCTGCGCGAGACGCTGCCACGCTTCTGGCTCACCCGCAACCGCACCGACAGTGGCTCCCGCTACTACGGGCCCTTTGCCCACTCCGGCCAGCTGCGCAAAACCCTGGCCGAGCTGCGGCGAAAATTCGGCATCCTATTGAGCGACGCCAAGCCCATCGACCTCGGCGACGGGCGCTGGCGCCTCTACGACGACGCCCGCCAGGAGATCTACGAACACGCCAATGAGATCACCGAGGCGGACTACCAGGAGCGACTGGATGCCGCCTGCGAATTCCTCGAAGGCAAGGCACGCGAGTGGCTGGTCGAGTTGAAGGAGGCCATGGGGCATGCCGCCGAAAAGCGCGATTACGAGACCGCCGCGGCACTGCGCGACCGCATCGCCGCGCTGGAGCAAACCGCCGCACGCACGCGGAAGTTCGAGCGCAACCTGCTGCACACGCACCGCAGCGAAGACATCCTGCAACAACTGAAAAGTAAACTGGGCCTCGCGCAACTCCCACGCCGGATGGAGTGCTTCGACATCTCCCACATCTCGGGCAACTTCTGTGTGGCCTCGATGGTCGCCTTCAGTAGGGGTAAACCCAACCGCAAGCAATATCGGCGCTATAAGATCCGCTCCTTTGTGGGCAACGACGACTTCCGCGCCATGGAAGAAGTGGTGGGGCGGCGCTATCGGCGACTGGCCGAGGAGCAAAAACCATTCCCTGAGCTGATCGTGATCGACGGCGGGGCCGGACAGGTTACCGCCGCACTCAAAGCCTTTCTCTCCCAGGGGCTGGAACCGCCCGAACTGATCGGCTTGGCCAAGAAGAACGAGACCGTCATCTTAAGCGACGGACGCGACCCGGTCAACCTCCCCCATCACGACCCGGCACTCCGGCTACTCCAGCACATCCGTGACGAGGCCCACCACTTCGCCAACAGCTTCAACGCCGAGCTGCGGAGCAAACGACTGAAAGAATCGATCCTCGACGATTTCGAGGGACTCGGCACGCAGCGCAAACAGCAACTCCTGCTTCACTTCGGCAGCATCCAAAAGCTACGCGCGGCAAGTGTCGAGGCGCTCACCGAGGTCGAGGGCATTGGCCGAGTTACCGCCGAGCGGCTCGTTAGCTTTCTCCGCCAGAGTTGAGCCATCGACAGGCATCACCCCAAAATGGTTCAATGCTTGGCATTCCCCACGAATTTATCCGACGCGTTGTCGTCATTCCGAAACACCATGCGAAATATTCTCTCTCTATGATAATATTTTGCCAGGCAAATTATTTTTGATTGCATGACTGTTCAGAGCTTTCGATCGCGGCACCTGAGGGCTTAGAGCGCAAGCGCGTTCGGCGGGCTTCCCAAGGAAAGCCCCTACGATTGAGTTTTTGTCCAGCCCAGCCTTTCAGCTAAGGTTGGCAAAATGATTTAACGCAGTGCGCTATCCGGAAATTTAACTACTTTACCCTCTTCTTCACCCGACGAACAAATCGCCTGACATTCACTCATGGTTATATTTTGCCAGGCAAAATATAAAATCGGTGGCGCTTTGACAGCTTGCAGCGGGCCGACTTATCTGTCCGCATGGACTATGGAAATAAAATCGCATTAGTTACGGGGGCTAACAGCGGGATTGGGGAGGCGACGGCCCACCGGCTGGCGGCGCGGGGGTGCACGGTAATTGTCAATGGTCGGCGCGAAGCGGAAAACCAGCGAGTGGTGGCGGACCTGCAATCGCAGCATGGCGTAAAGGTGGAGGCTTGGACCGGCGACGTCGCGGACGAAGGCGACTGCCTGCGAATGGTCGACAAGGTCTTTGGCGATCACGGGCGGCTCGACCTGCTGGTGAACAATGCGGGCATCGGCGTCTCAGGCGGCCGGGTGGCCGAGGACCCAACCGAACAGTTTGAACGGGTGATGAAGACCAATTTATACAGTGCCTACTGGTTGAGCCGGGAGGTCTTCCGGCGGATGGAGAGCCAAGCCATCGCTGAAGACTCCGGCCTGCGGGGGGCGATTATCAACATTGCTTCGATTCTCGGGGTGCAGGCATGGGCGGGGACTGGTGTTTACGCGGCGTCCAAGCATGCCATGATGGGTCTGACCCGCGCCATGGCAGAGGAGGGCGAAAAAGCTGGCATCCGAGTGAGCGCTGTCTGTCCGGCGATGGTGGCCACGCCGATGACGGGTAAGACTGGCAGCGATTACATCCAGCCCGAGGATATCGCCGCCAGCGTGACCTATCTCCTGGAACTCTCGCCTGCTGCCTGGCCTACTGAGATCGTGATTCCCCGACGCGGGTCCAGTTGACCGGGCGTTGGCGTGGCGAGGACTGGCATGACGAGAGACTCTGGCTTGCGGGGCCATCGCCTCGACGGCGATGGTGCCATGCGCGAGCGCAGGCACTACTGGCTGCTTACCAAACACGCGGCACGCTTTGGCTGCGGGCGTGCTTCACGATTCGTCGACACCTAAAGTGAGAGGCGAGGAACGTCTCTGCAGTTCGGCTACCTGCTTATTGTCGACGATTGGCCCAGAGCAGTGGGTGGCGCATGGGTAGGTTGCGCAAGACCTCGAATACCTCGGGGTCGGCCTCCAAATCTTTCCAAAGGGC
>PXBU01000284.1 GCA_003566795.1 Puniceicoccaceae bacterium
TATTCTCAAAGAGGCGTCTCTTCCTCGAAATCCGAAGTCCACGCCGTGGTGGACCATCTCGACCGCGGGGTCTTCCCCGGGGCCTTCTGCAAGATCGGGCCCGACGTCCTCACCGGCGACCCGGCCAAGTGCAACATCATCCACGCCGACGGTTCGGGCACCAAGAGCACCCTCGCCTACCTGCACTACCGCGAGACCGGCGACCCCAGCGCCTTTCGCAAGACCGCCCAGGACAGCCTGGTCATGAACATCGACGACCTGCTCTGCGTCGGCGCGACCGATGGCATCCTCATTTCCAGCACCGTCAACCGCAACGCCCGCGCCATCCCCGGCGAGGCCCTCGCCCAACTCATCTCCGGGACGGAGGACTTTCTCACCACCCTACGCGACTACGGCGTGGGAGTGCACAGCGGCGGCGGCGAGACCGCCGATGTAGGCGACCTCACCGGCACCGTCACGGTCGACTCCTGCGCCGTGGTCGTCATGGACCGCGACAAAGTAATCGACAACGCCAAGATCCAGCCCGGCCTCGCCATCGTCGGGCTCGCCTCCTCCGGTCAGGCCAGCTACGAAAGCTTCGAAAACTCCGGCATCGGCAGCAACGGCCTGACCAGCGCCCGCCACGACCTGCTGGCCAAATACTACCTCGAAAAATACCCCGAGACCGCCGACCCCCGCACCGACCCGGAATTCCTCTACTGCGGCCCCTACAAAATGGACGACCCCCTGCCGGACTCGAACCTGACCGTGGGCGAGGCCCTCCTCAGCCCCACCCGCACCTACGCCCCCGTCATCCAAAAACTCCTCGCCGAACACCGCGATCAGGTCCACGGCATGGTTCACTGCTCCGGCGGCGGGCAGACCAAGTGCCTCCGCTTCGGCACCGGCGTGCACCACATCAAGGACAACTTCCTACCCGTGCCCCCCATTTTCCAGGCCATCCAAAAAGCCAGCGGCACCTCCATCGAGGAAATGTTCCGCGTGTATAACATGGGCCACCGCATGGAGATCTTCTGCGATCCCGCCGCCGCCGAGGCCATCATCGCACTCAGCAAGTCCTTCAGCATCCCCGCCCAAATCATCGGCCGCACCGAGCCCAGCCAGCGCGAAGACGGCGCCAACCACGTCACCATCCAGCACCAAGAACAAACCCTCGAATACGCACTGGCAGACTGATCCTCAGCGAGTCACCTACCCGTGGCGTGCCCGCTCGCCGGGCGCCCGTTGCGGTTTCGCCAGCACAGCACCGCTCCACTCTCACCGCCGCGGCCCGCTCGAAGTAAAATAATTTGCCTGGCAAAATATAGTTTATTAGTAATGGTAAACTATTCGCAATTCACTATTGAAGACACGAAGACTTAAAAATCCGTATAGAGAGATGCTGCGAAACCACATGGGACGCACGTTGCGTGAGTCGAAATGGCAGGATGCCTTTAGCGTAAAATAATTTGCCTGGCAAAATATAGTTTATTAGTAATGGTAAACTATTCGCAATTCACTATTGAAGACACGAAGACTTAAAAATCCGCATAGAGAGATGCTGCGAAACCACATGGGGCGCACGTTGCGTGAGTCGAAATGGCAGGATGCCTTTAGTGCCGCAAGCCGGGCTGCTAGGTGCGCTCAGCCGCTCTTATAACCCTCTGGCTGAAGCAACAAAACATTCTCGGCCAGCGATACTCGGTTATTCTTTCCCCATGAAACCCGGCCTCAAGAATCCACTTATGCGGGTCACTAACCTGCTGCTCTACCTCTCTTTCTGTGGTTTGATCGGCACGGGTGCCTTGCTCACTTGGAAGCTGGTCCCGGGATCACAGGGTGGGCACGGACTTACGGTGCTCGACATGAAGCGCCATGAGTGGGGCGAGATTCACTTCTGGTTGGCCGCCGTCTGCGTAGCCACCACCCTCGCCCACCTGGCCCTGAATTGGCCCTGGCTCAAAAAGATTGCCAGCTCCGGCAAAGCTTGGCGACTCCTCGCCGGCCTCGCTGCCGGCTTGATCCTCATCTTCGGCATCTATGCCCTCCCCGTCCAAGGCAGCCAGGATAACCGCGACCGCGAAAACCCACCAGCCAGACACTCCGGCGGCCAACACCGCGGTCGGTGAGGGTGAAAGTGTTTCATCTTGTGAATTTAAGCATTTTTTGTCGTTATTTGCAGAAGTAAATGTCGCCAAATCATCAAAAAAAGCCGCTCAACTGCGGCTTTTTTTGTAGATACCTTCAAGCAATATCTGTCGCATTTCACGTTTTTTAAGTTAAGTGTGTCGTTTTTCACAAAAGATACTTAAATCTCTTTCCCACAGTAGTATGTGAATCTCCATCGAGTGAGCCCAATCCTTGCTTGAAGCAATATCTGGCGCTTTTCACGGTTCTTCTACTCCGCAAATAAGGGACGTTTCTACTGCCCTTTTCGGCAGCAAAATGTTCATGGGGGATAAGGCCCCTTTTGTGAGAATCTTGGTTGCCCTCGTTTGGGGTTGGGTGATAATCTCTCCGTCTAAAGAACAAAGCGCCCCGCGCACTACAACTCATGGGTCAACCAATGAAACCAGCCGAACAGCTCGTCACCATTTCGTCCACGCGCCTGCGACGAGAGGGCATTCGTTCGATTGCTCAAACCTTGAAAGAGAGTGGCGGCGTAGCTCGGGTCACACGCCATGGCGAGACGGCATTGGTTTTGATGACACCGGAACGGTATCGCGATTTGTGGGCGGCGTCCGAGCCCTTGGAGCCGGTTGAATTCGGCGTTTTGGGCCAGAAGGAGTCTGAGTTGCTGGCAAAGATCGATTCGGAGGAATCTGCGGCAGCCTTCGACAAGCTACTGCTCGCCTCCGAGGAAACCCTTAGGCGTAGCATTCGGGTTGCGCCCTGAGATGGGTTGCCGGTCGTCGAGCGCTACTTTAAGGAGTTCGATGCTGAGGTGCGGTCTGGTCTGCGATCTTATGAGATCGCGGAGCGTATGGACGTGTCTGAAGCACGATTGGTAGAGATGCGTAACAATCTCGACCTGCTCGGCCTGCGAACAAAGAACCAGGACTATATTTATCCAGCTTGGCAACTGGATGCATCGGGCAAGCTAATGCCCGAAGTCGGCGAAATCCTTAGAAAATTTGATCAGATAGCGAACCAACCGAGGGAAAAGCTTTACCAGATGGTGGTGCACCTCCCTTTTTACGAAGGAAAATCAATCAAGGATTGCTTAGTTGCCGGTGACACAGGGTTCGCCATTGAGGTTGCTAACAAAATGACTCTTCGGTGACGTGTATTGCGTCATGCGGGGTTTGGAGATTCCAATGCTCAACGTAGCAGATTTCTCTAATTACTATGTTTGATGGACGTGGCTTTTTTCTTCATGTGGGTAAACTTTTCTGGAGATTTTAAGTTAAATTAATTTAATTTTTTATTGCTCATGGAGCTAAGCTTTCTAGGGTAACACTAGATATGAGGCTCTTTGGCAATACGGTGAAATTTTTGCTCGCTCAGCGCGGGCTGACTGCGAAGGAATTTGCCGAACGGATCAATCTGAGCCCGACCTCGCTTTCAAAGATCGTCAACGGGCTGACGAAGCCCCGCCAAGCCAATTTGACCCGGATCATCGAGGAGCTTTGCGAGACCCCGGAAGAGGAGCAACAGCTGCTCAGCGCCTACGCTCATATTGAGGAAGCACTTACAGAGGAAACCGGGCAAGTGAGCGAGGCGCGATTTCAGAAAATGGAGGAAGATCGGGTCCGGTGTTACCTCCAGGTGAAGTCCCAAAGCATCGCCTTCCGAGAGCGGGTAGCCGAGATTCTGCGCCAGAGCGGCCAACCCTTCCAGGGCCCCCATCAAAACGAAGACATCATCTGCGACTTCTTTCTTCTCACTACACCCGGCACCGCGATAGAGTGTAAAGCCAACCCGAATCGTGATTGGGATCGAACACTGACGTCAGCAAATTTATTCCGTTCAGAGCTTCCTTGTGAGCGTGTAATCGTGATCGTGCCTGACCTCAAGGAAATCCCGGCTGAGATCCGAAAACGCGCCAAATCAGCATCCACTGAAATTATCCCCATTGATAAACTGGCTTCAAAACTATGAGCAATCACCAGCAGCCTAGTTCCGGCATCCGTGACAACCACTCGCGCGGCAAAGCAAGCGAGTTCCTGCGCCGATTACTGAAAGAAGATACCTCGCTTTCTATCGTTTCGGCCTATTTCACGATTCACGCCTATCAGGTGCTCAAACAGGAATTGGATTCTATTGAGAAACTTCGGTTTCTCTTCGGCGAACCCACCTTCGTCAGCAACGTCAACCAGGACGACAAAGCATCCAGAGAGTTCAAGGTCACCGAGGATGGGCTAAAACTGAGTAACCAACTCTCCCAGAAGCGGGCCGCCAGGGAATGCGCTGAATGGATTCAGGAAAAGGTCGAGGTCCGTTCGATCAAGCAGACCGGCCTGCTCCACGGGAAACTCTACCATGTGAAAAACGGAGAAGTGAACCATGCCATGCTGGGCAGCTCCAATTTCACCGTGCCTGGACTGGGCCTTCGGGATGAGGGCAACAACGTCGAGCTCAATTTGGTCGTGAGCGACGACCGCGATCGGGAGGACTTGCTGGCCTGGTTTGACGAGTGGTGGGCAAAGGACGACCTGACTGTCGATGTGAAGGACATCGTCCTGCGTGAATTGGGTCGGCTCTACGCCAACCAGGCACCGGAGTTCATTTACTACCTGACGCTCTTCAATATTTTTCGTGAGTTCATCGACGGGGAGCGCGATGCCGAGGCCGACCTGACCAAGGTCCAGCTTCCGGACACCCAAGTTTGGCGCAAACTGTTCAGTTTCCAGAAGGATGGTGCCAAGACGGCGATCAATAAGATCCGCGAACTCAACGGCTGCATCCTCGCCGATAGCGTCGGTCTGGGGAAAACCTTCACCGCCCTGGCCGTCATCAAATATTTCGAACTGAAAAACGAGCGCGTGCTCGTGCTCTGCCCGAAGAAGCTGAGCCGGAACTGGACGATCTACCGCAATCCGGACAAGCTAAACCCCTTCGCAGACGACAAGTTTCGCTACGATGTCCTCCACCACACCGACCTCTCCCGCGACAAGGGTGAAGTCAACGGCCTGCAGCTGGAGACACTCAACTGGGGCGCTTACGACCTCGTCGTGATCGACGAATCCCACAATTTCCGTAATAACGCCACGGCCAAGCAGGAGCCCGGCGAACCCCTCAAGCGCACCCGCTACGAGCGCCTGATCGAGGATATTATCAAATCCGGCAGTAAGACCAAAGTTCTGCTGCTATCGGCCACTCCCGTGAACAACGAACTGGCCGACCTCCGTAATCAGGTCTCCTTCATCGCGGGGGGCGACGTGGCCCGCGACTATAAACCGGACGCGGCCTTCTCCGAGTCGCTGAAAATCCCTTCGATCAAGGAAACCACCCGCAAGGCGCAACAGCACTTCACCCAATGGGCGAAGCAGCCCGCCGAGAAGCGGACCAACCGGGAACTCCTCCAAGCCATCGGCGGCGACTTCTTTAAACTCCTCGACGGGCTCAGTATCGCCCGCTCCCGCAAGCAGATCTCCCGCTACTACAAAGCGGAGATGGAGCGCCTAGGCGGCTTCCCGAAGCGTCCGACCCCGCTCTCACTGCACCCGCCGATCGACCTAAGGGCGGGCAAAATCTCCTTCGAGGAACTGGACGACGCGATATCCAACCTATCCCTCGCGCTCTATCACCCCACATTTCACCTGAGGCGCGACCTGCCCGAACCCGTCCGGGCCACCTATATCGACGAGAAGATGAATGGCTTCACCCAGGAGGGCCGCGAGCGGATCCTCATCAGTATGATGAAGGTCAATTTCCTCAAGCGCCTGGAAAGCTCCATCGACTCCTTCCGCCTTACCCTGCAGCGCACCATCCAGAAAATCGACGACCTCGATCAGAAGTTCAAATACTTCGAAGAGTTCCAGGGTGCGAATCCGGAGATCGACTACGATGCCCTGGAACCGGATCTTGAAGACATCGAGGAAATCGACGA
>PXBU01000403.1 GCA_003566795.1 Puniceicoccaceae bacterium
CCTTTAACCACAAACCATCACTCTTTCCCGGATGCAATATCGTCCTCGCTTGCGCAACAGAGTAATCTCCAGACCCCATGATTGATCGACCTCCGTCTGCGCCCAATCTTACGACCAGATCGCTAGCATGACACGCCAAGGTTCCAACCGCCAGAAGTCCAGCTAGTCCAATTTTCTTAAACATAACAGAGTTTTTTTAGTCAGTATTTTTAAGGAATGTCGCACGTGAATGCTACAACGCTGGATCACGGAGCGTTCGTTTACCCGAATGCCATCTTTGTCACGGACCAATGTAGAGGCGAGATTCACAGGACCGTAATTTGCAACAAATGCACCGCATCGGCTAGTTTAAAGTGGGGTCAGGTAGATGTTTTTAACGGATGCTGCCAACGCAGCCATTGGAAGCGGGAGAAATCGGCATGCTCCGGAGTGGCATCCTCACGGTGCGCGTAAATAAAGACATTGACGTCGCATAGTTTCATCGACGGTAAGTCTCGGCATCCTCGGCTGCCAACAAATCATTGCTGCGATCCAAATCAATCCCCACAGATAGGAGTTGCACAGCTGCGGATTCATCCCTCAGCATGAGGGTGCATGAAAGTCGGTATTTACCCAGGCTCCTTTGACCCGGTCACGAACGGGCACCTCGACGTGATCAACCGGGCGCGCCGCATCTTTGATAAGGTGGTGGTGGCCGTGGCGCGCAATGCTGCCAAGGAGCCGCTGTTCTCACCGGAGGAACGGGTCCAGCTGATCGAGGAGAACTTCGAGGGCCGCCCAAACATTTCGGTGATCGCCTTCGACGGGCTGATTGTGGACCTGGCCGAGCGCCTGAATGCGGTGGCCCTCATCCGGGGGCTGCGCGCGGTGTCAGACTTTGAGCACGAATTCCAGATGGCGCAAATGAACCGCCACCTTGACGAAAAGATCGAAACCATCTTTTTGATGCCGAATGAACAGTTCTTCTTCACCAGCTCCAACCTGGTTAAACAGGTCTTTAAATTTACCGACCGCGAAAAACACCTTATCCCCGAAAATGTCCACATCGCACTCTCTAAAAAATTCGGGTATTGCGATTAGATGATGGCTGAGCAACGCCACTCTACGCCGCCGCAGAGCCGGCGCACGCTGGGGATTGTCTTTCTGACGCTCTTCCTGGATCTGGTCGGGTTCTCGATCATCTTCCCGCTCTTTCCGGCGATGCTGGATTATTATCTACCGGACGGCCCCGGCGACGGGACGCTACTGGGGCAAATGGTGGGGGTGCTGGCCGGATGGGCGGAGGCGAGTGGCGCGGAGAATCCACGCTTCATGACGGCGGTGCTCTTTGGCGGCATCCTGGGTTCGCTGTACTCCATCCTGCAATTTCTATGTGCGCCGCTGTGGGGCGCCTGGTCGGACCGGGTGGGTCGCCGCAAGGTGCTGCTGATCACCATCAGCGGATTGGCCTTCGGCTACCTGCTGTGGTTTTTTGCAGCGTCCTTTTGGGTATTGATCCTCTCGCGGGTGGTGACGGGTGCCATGGGCGGCAACCTCTCGGTGGCCACTGCGGCCGTGGCCGACACCACTTCGCGCGAGAAGCGGTCCAGCGGACTGGCACTGATTGGTATCGCGTTTGGGCTGGGCTTCATCGTGGGTCCGGCCATTGGGGGGATCGCTTCCATGATCGACCTGACCGAGCACCTGCCCGCGCTGGCTGCTCTCGGAGTTAACCCCTTTTCCATGCCGGCGCTGGTCGCCTTCATGCTGTCGATCCTGAACCTGGTCTGGGTCGCCCGGCGCTTTGAAGAAACCCTGCCGGAGGCCAAACGGGTCGAACCGGAAAAGCGCGGGCTGTCCGTGCTGCAAATTTTCAACACTGGCAGTCCCCAGGTCCGGCGGACGAATCTGCTCTATCTGATCTTCATGCTGGCTTTCAGCGGGATGGAGTTCACCCTGACCTTTCTGGCGGTGGAGCGCTTTGCGTTTTCGCCGGTGCAGAATGGAGGGATGTTTGTCTTTATCGGATTCATCCTGATCCTGGTGCAGGGCGTGTTGGTACGGCGGCTGGCCAATCCGGTGGGTGAAAAGAACCTAGCCCTGTTTGGCTTGTTTTTTGGCGTGGTCGCCTTCCTGGCGCTCGCGTTCGCCTTGCAGCTCGGGCTCTTCTTTATCGCCTTGGGCTTTCTGGCCCTCTCGATCGGCCTGGCCTCACCGACCCTGAGTGCACTGATATCGCTCTACTCCCAAGAGAGTGATCAGGGGGCGGCCCTCGGAGTGTTTCGCTCCGCTGGTTCGCTGGCCCGCGCCATCGGGCCGCTGGTTGCCGCCTTCGCCTACTTCGCCTATGGCTCCAAAGCGGCCTATCTCTTCGGTGCGCTGATCGTGGTGATCCCGCTCGTGATGGCGATCAAGCTGCCGCAGCCGGAGAAGATGGAATCCGATTGAGCGAAGATGTGTTGCACCGCGAATGGACTGGGAGGGTCCAGCTCCGTCTGGACCTCGCGGACTGGGAGGGTCCAGCTCCGTCTGGACCTCGCGGGCAAGAGCGGCACCGATTGCACGCTCACGGCCCGGACGGAGCCGGGCCCTCCCGGAGAATTGATCAACTACAGGATGCAACGCCCCTCTTCACCTCACACCGCTGGCCAGCACGGTTTCGAAGTTGGGCTCTTGTTCCTCGCGGGCCACGACATCGACCTTGACCTGCTGAAACCCAGCTGACTTCAGATACCCATAGAGTGTATTTTCGGAGAACCCGAGCCAGGTATCGGCGTAGAGTTCACGGGCTTTTTCGAAGTGATGCTCCAGTAAGTCGATGATGATGAGCTGCCCCCCGGGCTTCAGTATGCGGTAGGCTTCTGCCACCGCCGCCTGTGGATGCTGCGCATGGTGCAGGGCCTGGCTGAGCAGCGCGAGATCGACGCTGCTATCCTTGAGTGGGACGTCTTCAATATCGCCCAGCTTGTAGCTCAGGTTGGAAAATCCATTTTTCTTGGCCAGTTCGCTGCCAAACTCCACCATCTTGGGCGAGTTATCCACGCAGACCACCGACTCCGCCCGATTGGCCAGCAACTGCGAGACCAGGCCCTCCCCAGCACCGAGATCGGCGATCTTGATCTTGGGCGTGAGGTGGAGTAAGAAATGCCCGATCGCTTCCCAGCTGCGACCGGGGCAATAGTTTTTACCCAGCCGTCCGGCCACCGAGTTGAAATACTGCTCCGACTTTTGCTTCCGCTTTTCGAGAATGCGCCGCAGATTCGCCTGATCCATCGCCACTTCAGCGGTATTTTCGACAGCGGCATAAGCGGCCTGCAGCAGTGCCCGGGCATGCGAATTGTTCTCCGCATGCAGCGCATAAAAGGTCTTCTTCCCCTCGCGGCGGTCCTTGACCAGTTCTCCCTGCCGCAGCAGCCCGAGGTGTGAGGAGATGCGCGACTGGCCCATGTCCAACACCTCCTGTAACTCGGCCACCGAGAGTTCCTCGTCCGTGAGCAGGGCGAGGATACGCACGCGCGTCGAGTCTGCCAAAAGTTTAAGCGTTTCCCAGGAATCAGCCATTATGGTGGCCGATCATTACTATCCTGAACGGAAGCGCAAAGTCATTTTTAACCTTACTACCGTCTCATCTAAGAGTTTATTCTCGAAGAGCAATCCGTAGCGGAACGGCGAAGCCGTTTCGACACCCATAGCGAGATCGGTCGAAATGGGTTCCCCATTCCGCTACAACGATTGGAGCAATATATCCGTAATCACACTAGAACGCACCTTAACAGCAATTCGTAGCGGAACGGCGAAGCCGTTTCGACGCCCATCGCAAGCTCGGTTCGAAATGGGCCTGGCCGTCTTTTGTCTTGTGCGGCGGCGGGTTCCCCATTCCGCTACAACGATTGAAAAAACTTATTTGATCCTCTACTACTTCCGCCAGTTGGCTCACATATGTCCCAGCCTAGCCAGATAATAGAAAATGAAACCGACTCCACCCAGCGACGATGCGGTCGCATCGCCTAACCCAGCAAACAAGCCATCCACCCCGCTGGGGTTGATGGGAGTGATCCTGCTCTCGGGCTTTGCCGCGCTGGTGTATCAAGTGCTCTGGATGCGCCAGCTAAGCCTCATTTTTGGCAATAGTGCGCATGCTGCCGCGCTCACGCTGGGCATTTTCTTTCTCGGGCTGGCCTGTGGCAGCGCGTTCTGGGGCTGGCTCTCCCCCCGCATCCAGCACCCGCTCCGCAGCTACGCCTGGCTGGAAGTGGGCATCGGACTGGGCGGCCTCCTTTGCTTGCCGCTGCTGCCGCTTTACCGCGCGGTCTATCCTCTGCTGTATGGGGAGTTTGCAGCCGCCTGGCTCTGGCTGGCCAAGGGGCTGTTGGCCGGCGTGATGGTATTTCCGGCGGCCTTCTTGATGGGGGGCACCATCCCCTTGATGGGTAAATTCCTGGTGCGCAGTCAACTCTCCTTCGGGCGTATCACGGCCTCGATCTACGGCCTGAATACGCTGGGTGCCGCCGCCGGCGCGTTTGCCGCCGCCTTTTTGATGCTGCCGAATCTGGGCTTTCGGTGGAGCTGCCTGACGGCGGTGGCGATTTCATTCACCGTCGCGCTGGTGGCCTGGCTGCTGGCGCGCCAGCCGGTAGCAGCGGTCGTGGAGAGTCCTCAGGTCGCGGAAGCACCGGCTTCCACCAGCAGCGGTCCGGCCATCACGCGTCCGCTGATCTGCCTACTGGCTTTTGTCTCCGGCTTTAACGTGCTGGGGCTGGAAGTGCTCTGGACGCGCATGTTTGCGCTGGTACACGAGAATTCGGTTTACAGCTTTGCCGCCATTCTGGTGGTGGTGCTACTGGCCCTCGCGGCCGGGGCCTGGCTGGCCTCCCGCCTGGCGGCGCGATCGGCCAACCCGGTGCCGATGTTGCATGCCCTCTGCCTACTCAGCGGGCTGGCCGTCTGGGCGGTGCCGACGCTCTTTATGCGTCTGACCGACGACATGCAAATGTTGCCGGAAAAAGCCTCGTTTGCCGCCTATGTGACCCAGCTCTTTCTGACCGCCTTTGGCGCGATCGGACTGCCCTGCCTCTTACTGGGTGTCCTGTTTCCCTTCCTGATGAAAGCTGAGGAACGCTTCGCCCAGTCACCGGGACGCAGCATCGGCCTGCTAGCGGGACTCAACACGACCGGGGCGATTCTGGGCGCGGTGATATGCGGATTCCTGCTACTGGAATGGCTTGGCATGTGGCGCTCGATGCAGCTGCTGGCCGCTCTTTACCTACTGATTGCCTTGCTCTTGCCAGCCTTCGGCAATCTTGTCGGCCAAAGCATCAAAATGGGGTCGCTGATCTCTTTGCTGCTGATCTTCAATGTCTGGAACCCGGCCGAAATGCCTGTCACCACCTTCGACCCCCGGGAGGGCACGCAGGTGGAGGTCGAGCGCTGGGAGGCCAGCGATAGCACCGTCTCGGTGGTGCGCAAAGAAAACGGCGAGCACGCGATCCGTATCAACACCAACTACAGTCTCGGCTCCAGCGAGGCTTACATGACGCAGATCTTCCAGACCCGGGTGCCGCTATTGGCATTCCCCGACACGAAAAGTATTTTTTATCTGGGAATGGGCACGGGGATCACTGCCGGGGAGGCACTCGACCAGCGGGAATATCCTCAAATCGAGCGCATAACCGTCTGCGAGGTATCGCCCCACGTGATCACCGCAGCCCATAAATACTTCGGCGGCAGCCCCGGTCGGCCCGACCTCACCCATGGGCTCTTCAAAGACCCGCGCGCCGAAGTCCTCGCCAAGGACGGGCGTAACCATCTGATGGCTTCGCCCGACCGCTACGACATGATCAACGCTGACCTCTTTCTACCCTATCGCAGCGGAATCGGCAGCCTTTACAGTTTGGAGCATTTCCGCACCGCGCGGGAGCGACTCAATCCGGGAGGGGTTTTTGTGCAATGGCTACCGCTCTACCAACTCACCGAGCGTGAATTCGGCGTGATCGCCCGCACCATGCTGGAGGCATTTGACCACGTCACGCTATGGCGCAATCACTTCAG
>PXBU01000248.1 GCA_003566795.1 Puniceicoccaceae bacterium
AAATGTTTCTCCGGCAGCACCCCGCCGGAGGGTCCGCCGGTCTGCACGCCCTTGACCGGCACATCGTTTTGCACGCCGCCGCAAATATCGTAAACGATGGCATGCAGCGTGGTGCCCATCGGCACTTCCACCAGCTGCGGATGCTTTACCTTGCCTGTTACGGCAAATACCTTGGTGCCGCGGGATTCGCCCATCCCGTGGGCGGCGTAGGCCGCCGCTCCCTGATCCACGATCCAGGGCACCGCTGCCAGTGTCTCCACATTATTGATACAGGTGGGCATACCCCACAGGCCTTTGACCGAGGGGAAGGGCGGGCGCGGCTCGGGGCTGCCCCGGCGGCCTTCCATCGAGGCGATCAGCGCGGTCTCTTCGCCGCAGACAAAGGCGCCTGCACCCAGCCGCACCTGCACATCAAAGTCCCAGCCCGAGCCGAGGATATCCTGACCCAGCAAGCCGCGCTCGCGGGCTTGTTCGATGGCCAGGCTGACCCGTTTGACCGCGAGTGGATACTCGGCGCGGATGTAGAAAAAGCCCGCGGTGGCTCCGATCGCGTAGGCCGCCAGCATCAGGCCCTCCAATACCGCGTGGGGATCGCTCTCCAGCACACTGCGGTCCATGAAGGCACCGGGGTCGCCTTCGTCGGCATTGCAAATAATGAATTTACGTTCGCCCTCACTTTGGCGGGTGAGTTCCCACTTGAGTCCGGTCAAAAAGCCGGCACCGCCGCGCCCGCGTAGTCCCGCTTGTTTGACCGTTTCGATTACGGATTGCGCATCCCCCGCAGCCAGCGCCCGCGCCAGCCCGCTGTAGCCGCCGTGGCGCACTGCGTCGTCCAAACTCTCCGGGTCGATGGTCCCGCAATTGCGCAGCACCACCCGCAGTTGTGGATCCGCCTGGCTCCACAGCAGGTCGCGGATCACCTCCTGCTTGACCAGCGAGGCTTTTACCAGGCGGGGGATATCCTGGGTCAGCACGTTGGAGTAGGTGACGCCGGAGGGGTAGAGTTGCAGCACCAGACCTTCGCCGTAGATGCCCATGTCGAGCGCGCGTACGACTTGAATGGTCGCGTCCAGTTGCTGTGCTTTCAGCTCCGCTTGCAGCGCATGCTGGGCGTCGCTGCTTTTATCGCCGCCCTCACAGGAGCTGTCCCGCACCAGGATGTGAGTGGTTGGCGCAGCAATCGAGTCGGCATAGCGGCGGCTGGCCACGACATGATCGTCCACCATTTGATTGTGCCCCAGATGCTCGTCCACGATAGCGCGGGCCACCGTTTCATTCAGCATCCCGTAGAGCACCGGCTGCGCTCCCGGCGGACGCACTTCGACCAGGGGGTCCAGATAGGCGTAGCCGCATGAGCCGACCCGCCGGACCGGGATGTCCAATCCGGCGGTCGCGATGGCATCCTTCATCACTTCAAAGATGTGTTCTGCCCCGGCGGCAATGCCTCCGGTGTCGAGCGCCACCTTCACCCAGGGTGCGGCGGCGTCTTCGGGTGCTAGCTCACGCTGCAGCCGCTCCCGGATTTGTTGTAAGCGCGCGTCACTCATGCTCGGCCTCCTGGCTGCGAATCGCTTCAATCAACCCCGCCACGTCGGTGGGCACGGACTTGCCCATGGTTTTGCCGTTGACCACCATCACCGGCGCCATGCCGCAACAGCCCAGGCAGCGCACCGTCTCAATGTGGAACAGGCGATCCTCAGTGGTCTGCCCGTCCTGGATGCCGAGTCGGCGCTCCAGTTCTTTTAGGATGCGGTCCACACCTTTCAGATAGCAGGCAGTGCCGTTGCACAGGGTAATGTTGTTTTTACCCGGTGCCACCAATTTGAAGTAGTGGTAGAAGGTCAGCACCTCATAGATGCGGGCGACCGGGACGCCCGTTTCCTCGGCCAGCAGCAGGCTGGCCTCACGCGGCACGAAACCCAGTCGATGCTGGATTTCGTGCAAGATCATGATGAGGTTACCCTCCTTGTCCTTCCAGTGGTCGGCACAGGCCCGGACATCCTGCGCCATGCCGGAATCCATCTTTTCAAGTAGCGGGGCAGCCGTCGATTTCATGGGGTATCCTTTCGTAGGGGTGGGGAAAGAATGGGCAAAAATTGCCAGTTTTTCGATTTAGCTGATCTTATATTGTGATTTTAATGTTTTAGCAATACTAATCCGAGCCGATTTGCGGAAAACGATTTTAAAGCACACCCATGAATCTTTTCAACTCATCCACTCAGCGACGGGGTAAGCCGCAGGCAGTCTCACGCGCTCGGTCGGCGCGCGGCTCACGGGGACGTTTGCCCTCGCAATCATGGCACCGGACTATCGCGCCTTGCCCGCCACGAACAGCCGAATTCTCACCAGCTTCGATCGCAACCCGATTGTGCCGTGCTTTCGGTTCAACGTTGACCATGCCGTGAGCGATGGCTTTTAGCTGAGGGCTGGGTGTCCCTTTAACTTATGGCCTTCGCCTTTGGTCGACACCGGCACAAACCTGCTCAATTCACTTCGCCTTCCGCCGGTCGAGAACCTCCTGCAACTGCGCCCGCATCCGCTCGACAAGTTCCGGATGTGCATCGGCGACGTTCTCGCGTTCGTTCGGATCGTTTTTGCGGTCATACAGCCGGTCCCCCTGAATATAACGCCAGTCATTGATGCGAAGCGCCTTGGTGGGGCCGCCCCGCGGGAAATTATAGCCCACGGCAAAACCGATCGGATCGGCCTCCGGATCCTCCAGCATCGCGGCAAACGACTGCCCATCCAGGTGCTCCGGCATGGGCAAATTCGCCAACTCCATCAGCGTCGGATAAATATCCACCGACGCCACAATCCCTTCGGCCATCTCCCCCGGTCTGGGCATACCCGGCACGCGCACGATCAGTGGCGAGCGCAGCGATTGCTCGTGCAGCGAGTGCTTGCCCCACATCCCATTCTCGCCCAGGTGAAAACCGTGATCGCCCCACAGCACGACGATGGTGTTCTCCGCCAGGCCGGTTTCATCCAGCGCATCGAGCACCTTGCCGATCTGAGCATCCACGTAGCTCGTGGACGCGTAGTAGCCGTGCAAAATCTTGCGCACATGCGCCTCGTCCTCAAAATCCTCGGCCGAGTGGCCGTAGCTGTTAATCACCTCACCGCCGCGCCTCGTCAGCGGGTCAACATGGGAAATATCAATCGCATCGCGCTCATACAAATCCCAGTATTTCTGCGGGGCATTGAACGGCAGGTGCGGCTTGTAAAAACCCACCGCAAAAAAGAACGGCTCATCGCGCTCGCTCAGTTCGGCCAGCAACTGCCGGGCCCGCTCGGCCATCAGCCCGTCGGGATAGCCGGTGTCGTCGACGTCCGCGGCCTCGACGGCTGGACTGTGCCCACGCCGGCGCGTTGCCCCGCAATCATACGCGAAAAACGCCCCCCATGCGGTCTGCCACTTGCCCACCGGCGTGATCAGCTCATCCCAGGCTCCCGGTAACTCCGGGTCGTTGGGGTTGGTGAAGTGCATGTGTGGCGCGTTGTTGTAGGTGTTGCTGATGTCCACCTTAGCGATACGCTCTTGGTCGTCGCGCAGGCCGTCGGGACTATGGCTGACCTTGCCCATCTGCACCGTGTGGTAGCCGTGCTCGCGGAAAATCTGCGGAAACGATGGCGGCGCCAAGCCATCTTGGTAGAGGCGAAATGCGCCGTTGCCGTAGCTGATATTACGCTTGGGGTATTGCCCGGTCAACAAGGCATAGCGAGCCGCCCCGCAGGTGGGCGCTTCGACATAGTGCCGGCGGAAAGCGCGCCCCCCTGCGACCAAAGCATCCATATGCGGCGTAACCATGTGCTCCTGGCCGTATGCCTTCAGCTCCGGTCGCAGATCGTCCACCGCGATGAATAGCACGTTGGGCGAGTCCACCGTGGTCGTTTCCGCCCACGCGCCAGCACTGAAAGGGATAACTGCCGAGGCGAGCAAGACCCGCATGAGGGAAGCCTTATTGGGGAGCGTTGGTAATTGCATTTCCATGCAGAAGTGAATGCGCAAACCGCCTGGCAATGTCAAGCGAAAAGGAGTTGGTTGATTAAAGCGACACCCACTTACTCGCTCGCCTGGGCTTGCGTTCCAAAGTTCAATCGTAAAGCTGGCGGGATGCTGGACATGCTACAGGAGACGATTGCTTCCCGGAATATCATCGGGTGGATTATCATTGTCGTGCTGTTGATCCTTTTTATCAAGCTGCTGCAGAATGTGGGCAAGGTTGTCTTCCTCGTGGCCGCAGTGGCCGCCGGGATCTTTGTGATTATGCATTATTTTCCCGATATCGCCGAGCCGATTACTGAATTCATTCGCGGCAGCTGGATGGGGGAGAGTTTTCTGGATTCGCTGTAGTCGGCACAATTTGGCGTTGCAGGATGCGGCGCGGACAGTTTGCTTGCCCAGCTTATGGCGAAACAGGCAAACAACGCAATTTCCCCGACACGCTCGGAGGACTACCCTGAGTGGTATCAACAGGTCGTCAAGGCGGCGGATTTGGCCGAGAACTCTCCGGTGCGCGGCTGCATGGTGATCAAGCCGTGGGGTTATGCCATCTGGGAAAATATTCAGCGCGAGCTCGACCGTCGCTTCAAAGAGACCGGTCACCGCAACGCTTACTTCCCGCTATTTATTCCGATGAGCTTCCTGCAAAAGGAGGCCGACCACGTCGAAGGCTTTGCCAAAGAATGTGCCGTCGTCACCCACTCCCGCCTGGAGGCGGATGCAGACGGCAAGCTCCAGCCCGCAGGCCCGCTGGAAGAGCCGCTCATCGTGCGCCCCACCTCCGAGACCATCATCGGCGAACTCTTCTCGAAGTGGGTGCAATCCTACCGCGACCTGCCGCTGCTGATCAACCAGTGGGCCAACGTGGTGCGTTGGGAGATGCGCACGCGCCTCTTCCTGCGCACCACCGAGTTTCTCTGGCAGGAGGGGCACACCGTGCATGCGACCGACCAGGAGGCGATTGAGGAGACCCGTAAGATTCTGGATATCTACGCCGATTTTGCCGAGCAATACATGGCGATGCCAGTCATCACCGGAGAAAAGACCGAAGCGGAGCGCTTCCCCGGTGCGCAGATCACCTACGCCATCGAAGCGATGATGCAGGACCGCAAGGCACTGCAAGCTGGCACCTCTCACTTCCTCGGGCAAAACTTTGCCAAGTCCAGCCAGATCAAATACCTCAGTTCTGAAGGACAGGAGGAATACGCCTGGACCACTTCCTGGGGCGTGTCGACCCGGCTGGTGGGCGGGTTGATCATGACGCACTCCGACGATGACGGACTCGTCCTGCCGCCACGCATCGCCCCCGCCCATGTCGTCATCATCCCGGTCACGCCGAAAGAAGAGTCGCGGGCGGCCGTGCTCGACTATTGTCGTGAGCTAAAACAAGAGCTGGAGGCGCAGCCCTTCCTCGACGGTCGGGTAAAGGTGGAGCTCGACGACCGCGATATGCGCGGCGGGGAGAAGACCTGGAGCTGGATCAAAAAAGGCATTCCGGTGCGTGCCGAGGTCGGCCCGCGCGACATGGAACAGCGCGCGGTCTTTGTCGGCCGCCGCGATCATGGCCCCAAGGAGAAGCAGGCGATCCCGCGCGACGAATTTATTGGGACGATCGGTGCGATTCTCGATGACATCCAGGATAACCTCTTGGCAAGGGCCAGGGCCCACCGCGACGAGCATAGCCGTGAAATTACCAGCGAAGCCGAGTTTCTGGAGTTTTTCACGCCACAGAACAAAGAAGACCCCGAGATCCACGGCGGCTTTGCAATCATGGGCTTCTGTTGTGATCCCGAGCTGGAGGAACGCATCGCCAAGGAGCACAAAGTCACCGTGCGCTGCATCCCAATCGCGACCGAGAACGAGGAGGTGCCCTGCGTCTTTACCGGCAAGCCGGGCAAGCGCGTGGTCTTTGCGAAAAGCTATTAGCGATCCCGATTTAGGAGCCGCCCTAAAACTAGCTACCTCCCGCCGGCGAGATCAACTGCAAGATTTGCACTAACTCGATAATCTCAGCATCGGGTCTCACATCCTTACCAGCGGGATGCTCGGCACGGCGGCGCAGGGAGAGACGGTCGCCGGCGAAGAGGGCGGTGCGGAAGCCGAGGGCCTGGGCGGGCCAGATGTCGTTGCGCATGTCGTTGCCGATATAAAGGCAGTCCTGGGGCTCGAGGCCGTGGTGCGCCTGCAAGCGCTCCGCAGCGAGCTGGTAGAGGCGCTGCGAGGGCTTGCCTTCAAGTTCGGCGTAGGACCAGGTGTTGCACTTGGGGCAAAAGCCGAGGGCGTCGATGGATTTCCCCAGAAAGGCTTCAAACAACAGCGGGGTGTAGAACTGGGCGTTGGAGATGATGCTGAGAACCAGGCCCCGGGTGCGGAGCTGGGCCAGCAGGTCGGCGAGTCCCGGCATGGGCTGGGTCGGGTTGACGCGGGTCTCGTAGTCGATCACCAGGGTGTCGATCTCGGCAGGTGCGCCGGGCCCGATCTGCCCGCTGGCGGCGAGTTCTCGGATGAAGTCGGCCCACACGGCGCGGATATCGACCTCAGGGTATTCGATGCCTTCGGCCCGGCGTTTGTCCTGGTGGCGGTGGATCACGGCGTGGAGTGCTTCGTCGAAGCGGAGTGACGAGGCCGACGCGGCGATTTCAAGCCCGTTCTCGGTCAGCACCCCGCGAATGGCGGCATCACGGTTCTCCTCGGTGGCCAGGCTGATATCCCCCACACCCGAGCTGAAGAGCGTGCCGTAAACATCAAAGACCACCGCGCGGACGCCAGTCATTGCGGGCAGGCGCGGTGCGGCGTCAACCGGCAGCTCGACCGGACCACGCTGCCGCCGCTGCGTGATGAGAGAGAGCTGTTTGTTGGTGTTCATATGCTGGAAGCGGTGGTTGGTTCTCAGGTGCGGAGGAGGCGGAAGCGCTCGGGTTGCAGGAAGCCGTCGAGAATTTTGCCGGGCTGGAGGTATTGGGTGGCTTCGCCGGCACCGGCTGGAATCGATTGGTAGATGCGGTATAAATTTTCGGCGTAGGGGGCCAGGCTGTAGCAGCGCTGGATCTGCTCGATGTTGCTTTCGATCTGCCCGGTCTCGCTGGCGGTGTGAAGTCGGGGTAATTCGCTTTTAGCGGAAGGATTGATCAGCAGGTGCTCAATGACCTGTTGTTGCAGAGTTTCGTTGAGGCCGCCGAAGTCGATGCTGTCCGGAGTCGGGTGAATGGCGTCTAACGCGCGTGCCACCGCATCCGCTGGAAGTGGTCGGGCGTAGGTGCCGTACGCTTGGATGAGGCCCTCGGTGATGGCGGTGCGAAGTTGGTTCTGGTCGATCCATTCGGCAGGCACTGGCAGATTCTGGTAGAGATTTCCCAGTTCGACGCCTTGCGCTTTAAAGTCGGCGGTGATGGCAGGCAAGTCGCGGCCGCAGATCGCTTTGCCAAAGAGCCAGGGTTCGAGGAAGGCGAGGCCGAAGCCCTCGGCGATGCTGGTGCTGAGAATAGCATGCGCCGACTGCATCATGGTCTCGAAGGGCCAAGCGTGCTGCTCGCCGATGCCGAAGCGGACCGGGAGCTGGTGGTTTTTGGCAAAGGCCTGCCAATTCTCATAGGCGGCGACGTAATTTTGGTTGGTCGGTCCAAGCGTGGTGGCAAAGACATCACCCGGCTCGGCCCGCGCTGCCCACAGTAGCATCTCGCCGAAGTTCTTGCGGCGCACGGCGCGGACGGGGTAGAGGAACAGACGCTCGGCATCAAGGGTCTTCAAGATCTCCGCCGTATCTGCGGTTTCGCTAAGCGGCTGTGCCTCCACCGGGTTGGCCAGCAGGTGCAGGCGATCCGGATGGATGCCCGCCGCTTGAAAAATGGAGTGGTCACGGGCGTTGATGCAGCCGTAGTGGACGTTGCCGCTGTCGGGATAAAGGTAGTCGGCAGATTCGGTTCGCTGCTGGTTGAGCCGGAAGTTCTGCGGGCGACCGTCCTCTGCGAAGTCGTGCAGCTGTAGCAGCAGGGCTTCGCCCGATTCGGCCAGCTCGGCGACGACTCCGGGCATGGCGCTGTTTTTGCCCAGCGAGTGGTTGTGAATGTGCCAGAGATCGGGATCGCCGCCCAGAACTTCGCGGGCGGCGGCACGCAGGCGCCCGACCAAAGTCCGCGAGTCGGGCGTGGCGGCCTGTGCGTTTGAATAGTGGAGCCCCTCGACGCGGCGCGCTTGCGGCGGCGCGCCGAAATCCTCCGGCACCTCACCGGCCAGGACGACACATTGCGGTGGCGTCGGCAAGGTCTCGAAGCCCCGCAGGGTCGACTCGATCACCCGCGTGACACCGCCCCGCTTGAGATGGTAATGGACGATCGCGATACGCATGCGGCTGAACTCAAGTCAGTGGATGAAAAAAAGGTGCCCTCTTGAGGCGCGTCACGAACTTTCGTCACGTACCGGCCAGCACCGAAGGCGAAACATGTTCACCAAATCGACGGAAAATAACTCATTGCGATCTCGTGGGTGAACAATGTAGCGCTACACGCTGTGGATGGCCTTGCCATCGACGGCGAGGGCGGCTTCTTTGACCGCTTCGCTGATGGTGGGGTGGGCGTGGATGGTGCGGCCGAGATCCTCGGCGCTGCCGCCGTATTCCATGTGGGCGACGGCAGAGGCGATCATCTCGGAGCTGCCTTTGCCGATGATCTGCACGCCGAGAATGCGGTCGGTTTCCTTATCCGCGATGACCTTGGCGAAGCCCTCGGTGGCGTCCATGGCGATGGCGCGGCCGTTGGCCATAAAGTTAAACTTGCCCACCTTGACGTCCAGGCCCTGGTCCTTGGCCGCCGCCTGGGTGAGGCCGACGCTGGAGATTTCCGGCTCGGTGTAGATGACGTTGGGGATGACATCGTAGTTGACGTGCCCCGCCTGGCCGGCGATGCGCTCGACGCAGGCGACGCCTTCTTCCTCGGCCTTATGCGCCAGCATGGGGCCGGCGATGACATCGCCGATCGCGTAGATGCCGTCGGCGGAGGTTTTGAAGTGTTTGTCGACGGGGATGCGTCCCTGGTCGTCGGTCTCGATGCCGACCGCTGCCAAGCCGAGGCTTTCGGTATGGGGCTTGCGTCCGACCGCGACGAGCACCTTGTCGCATTCAAATTCGACGACTTCGCCTTTTTTGTTTTCAGCTGTCAGGATGTTTTTACCCGACTTCTTGGAGATGCCGGTGACCTTCGTGCTGAGGTGAAATTGCATGCCCTGCTTTTTGAAGACACGCTCGGCCAGCTTGGAAACATCCTTGTCGAAGGTGGGGGCGATGACCGGCAGGAATTCGATGATGTCCACTTGCGCGCCTAGACGTGACCAGACTGAGCCGAGCTCGAGTCCGATCGCGCCGGCACCGACCACCACCATTTTTTCCGGCACTTTATCGAAGGCGAGGGCCTCGGTGCTGCTGACCACGGTTTCGCCGTCAAAGGGGAGGAAGGGGAGCTCGACCGAGGTCGAGCCAGTGGCGATGATGATGTGCCTCGCAGTTACAGTGTCCTCACCTTTGCGGCCCGTGACTTCAATGCGGCTATTTGATTTAATTGAGCCAAGTCCATTAAAAACGGTGACCTTGTTGGCCTTCATCAGCTGCGCGACCCCGCCGCATAGCTGGCCGACGACTTTGTCCTTCTTTGCCATCAGTTTCTCGATGTTGATCGAGAGGTTGGTCAAGTCGATCCCATGGGCATCCGCACCGTGGGCGGCGAAATGATACATCTCAGTGGAATGCAGCAGGGCCTTGCTGGGAATGCAGCCGATGTTCAGGCAGGTGCCGCCGAGGTGCTTGCTTTTTTCGATGAGCGCGGTTTTGAAGCCGAGTTGGGCAGCTTTGATGGCGGCAACGTAGCCGCCGGGGCCGGAGCCGATGACGGCGATGTCGAATGTGGGTTCTTTGGACATGAATTTCAGTTTATCAGTTTTCGGTTGTACAGTTTTCAGTTCAGCGTTATCAATCAGTTATTTAGTTAGCTGGTAACTGGCTAGCTGAAAACTGGTGAACTGCCGACTACTGTTTGGCTCAAATGCCAAACAGTAGTCGGCTGGGGTCCTCGATGGCTTCCTTGATTTTGACCAGGAAGGTGACCGCTTCCTTGCCGTCGATGAGACGGTGGTCGTAGCTGAGTGCGAGATACATCATCGGACGGGCCACCACTTCGCCGTCGACCACCACGGCCCGCTGCTGGATGTTGTGCAGGCCGAGGATGGCAGGTTGCGGGAAGTTGATGATCGGCGTGCTGAGCATCGAGCCGTAGATCCCGCCGTTCGAAATAGTGAAGACGCCGCCCTGGAGGTCAGACATCTGAATTTTGCCGTCGCGGGCGGCCTTGGCGTAGCCGATGATGTCCTGCTCGATTTGGGCAAAGTCCTTTTGGTCGCAGTCACGCACGACGGGCACCATCAGGCCCTTGTCGGTGCCCACTGCCACACCGATGTCGTAGTAGTGTTGGGTGACCACCTCGTTGCCCTCGATGCGGGCATTGACCGCCGGAACCGCCTGCAGGGCATGGGTGACCGCTTTGGTGAAGAAAGACATGAAGCCGAGCTTGATGCCGTGGCGCTCGACGAAGGCCTCCTGGTGCGTTTTGCGGAGCTGCATGACGGCACTCATGTCAACCTCGTTGAAGGTGGTGAGCATGGCGGATTGCTGCGAGGCGTTGACCAAGTGCTCAGCAATCTTCTTGCGCAGCGGCGTCATTTTCTTGCGCGTCTCACGCTCGCCCGACTTCGGGCCCGTTGCGGCAGCCGATGCGGCATCGGCTTTTTTAGGAGCGCTTTCGCCGCTGGTCGCTCCCTTGTCCCTGGAGCTGCTCTGGTCTGAACTTGCAGAAGCATGGCTCAGGATGTCGTGCTTGGTCACGCGACCGTCCTTGCCGCTGCCTTCGATGCGGGAAACATCGACGCCAGTCTCCTCGGCTGCTTTGCGCGCGGCGGGGGAGAGGGAGTGGTCGGCGGCCGGTTGTCGGTTGTCGGTTTCCGGTGATCGGTGGTCGCTTTCTGCTGGTTCCTTATCTTCCGGGGAGTTGTCGGCGCCACTCTCATTCTCACCTGCACCCTTCGACTCCGTCGAAGCACCACGTTCACTTTCACCCTCACTTTCACTCGATGAACCGCCTGCGGCGGACTCATCGATCGTCGCGACGACCTGGCCAATTTCGACTTCCTCGTCGGCCTCGACTTGAATGGTGATGACTCCGGACACGTCTGCATTGGCTTCGGAGGTAATCTTATCGGTCTCGAGTTCGTAGATGGTCTGGCCTTCTTCAACATAGTCGCCGGACTTGACGTGCCAAGCGGCCAGAATGCCAGAGCTGATGGATTCGCCCATCGCGGGAATTTTTACTTCAGTAGCCATAAGGGAAAGTGGAAAGTGGAAGTTGGAAGTTCAGGTTGGGAAGCCCTGGTGCAGGATTGAATGAGTATTTTTTATTTTTTGTAGCGAGAGGGTTTATCCCGCCTGAGCTGAGCTTGTCGAAGTCTCGATCCGAAGGGGCTTGCTATGCAAAAGGGCTCTATCCTGGCATAAAGCCAGTCGCTACGGGAGATTCGATGAAAAACTTTTTTGAGCATCCACTAACTTGTTTGTTCAGGATGTTTTGCCGAAGGCGTCTGCGATGAGTTTTTGTTGTTCACGTTTGTGTTTGGCGAGCGAGCCGACGGCGGGGCTGGCAGCAGCCCGGCGGCCGGCGTAGCGGGGCATCATCTCCAGCAGTTCCAGCAGACGTGGCATCATGAAAGTGTAGCCGCCCATATTCTGGGGTTCCTCCTGACACCAAACGAGTTCGGCATCCTCCGGGTAGCTGTGGATGATTTTTTTGAGCAAATCGGCGTTGAGCGGATAAAATTGCTCCACCCGAATCAGAGCACTGTCCTTCAGCTTGTGTTCCCGGCGGTAGGCATTCAGGTCGTAGTAAACCTTACCTGAGCAAAGGATGATCCGCTTGATTTTCTTTTTTGCGGCAGAGCTGTCATCGAGAATCGACCAGAATTCATTGTCAGTAAAATCGGCGACCTTCGAGACGCACTCTTTGTGTCGCAGCAAACTTTTCGGGGACATGATGATGAGTGGCTTTTTGAATTCGCGCTTCATCTGGCGGCGCAACACGTGGAAGAGCTGAGCCGGGGTGGTGAGGTTGCACACTTGAATATTGTTTTCGGCGCAGGCCTGCAAAAAACGCTCCAAGCGTGCCGACGAGTGCTCGGGACCCTGCCCCTCGTAGCCGTGGGGTAGTAGCATTACCAGGCCGCTGAGGCGCCCCCATTTGGACTCTGAACTGGTTAGGAACTGGTCAATGATGACCTGGGCTCCGTTTACGAAGTCGCCGAACTGTGCCTCCCAAATGCAGAGCATTTCGGGGTAGTCCAGGGAATAGCCGTAATCAAAGCCGAGCACCGCAGCTTCGGAAAGCAGCGAGTTGTGCACGCAGAATTGAGCCTGATCGTCGCTCAGGTTGAGCAGATTGGTGTAGCGCTCACGGGTCTCGCTATCATAGACCACGGCGTGACGATGGCTGAAGGTGCCGCGCTTGGAGTCCTGCCCGCTGATGCGGACGGGCGTACCATCCATCAGCAGCGTCCCGAAGGCGAGGGCTTCACCCATGCCCCAGTCGATACCGGTATCTTCCTCAAAAGCTTTGAGCTTGGCCTCGACCTGCCGCTTGATCTTGCGGTTGACGTTGAAGCCCTCCGGAAAGCGGGTGTGCTCCTTAACGATATGATGTAGCCGCTCCTTGGATACGCTGGTATCGAAGCCCTTGAAATTATAGGCGGGTTGTTGCGTCGCCGTCGACTCGTCGACGTGTTTGATCGGCTTGCCCTCCTCCTCCTTGACCGTGTTGAAAGCCTGCTCCAAGCGCTGGTGGTAAGCTTCCTTGATCGTGTTGATCTCGTCTTCGGTGAATTCACCGCTCGCGATCAGTTCTTTTGCCATGACGTCGCCGACAGGTTGCATCTCCTTGATGGCCTTATATAGCACCGGTTGGGTGAAGGCTGGTTCATCGGATTCGTTGTGCCCGTGTTTACGCCAGCAGAGCATATCGATCACGACGTCACAGCCGAAGGTCTGCCGATAATCGAAGGCGACTTCCATGGCGGCGACCACCGCAATCGGGTCGTTGCCGTTGACGTGGAAAATCGGTGCCTCGACGATCTTGGCGACATCGGTGCAATAACGACTGGAGCGGGCATCCTCGGGACTGGTGGTAAAGCCAATTTGGTTATTGATGACGATGTGAATGGTGCCCCCGGTGCGGTAGCCCTTGAGCTGGGAAAAATTGAAGACCTCCGCTACGATGCCTTGTCCGGCGATGGCCGCGTCGCCGTGTATCAGCAGTGGCAATACCTTTTTGCGCTCCAAGTCATCGCGGATGCGCTGGCGGGCGCGGGCCTTGCCCTCGACGACCGGATTGACCGCTTCGAGGTGGCTCGGGTTGGCCGCCAGGCGAATGTCGACCTCGTGGTTGCCTTCGGTTTTGCGCTTCGTTTCGTAGCCCAGGTGATACTTGACATCTCCATCACCGTAGATGCTGTCCGGAATGTAGTTTTCCGAGAACTCGCGCAGGATGTATTCGAAGGATTTGCCGAGGAAATTGGCCAGCACGTTCAGGCGGCCCCGGTGGGCCATGCCCATTATGATTTCATCCACCTTGTTGCGTTTGCAGCGCTGGAGAATGCTTTCCAAACAGGCCAATAAGGTCTCGGCGCCTTCCAGTGAGAAGCGCTTCTGCCCGACGTAGCGGGTTTGCAGGAAATTTTCGAAGGCCTCGGCCTCGATCACCGAGCGCAGGATTTGCGCTTTTTTTGCCTTGTCGAAGTTGGGACGGAAGCACTCCGGTTCGATACACGACTGAATCCAGCGCCGTTTCGGTGTCTCCTGGATATGAATGTATTCTACCCCGACTGTGTTACAGTAGGTCTTTTCCAGGCGTTCTTTGAGCTCGCCGAGTTTCATTTCCAGCCCACCCAGATAATTGCCGGTGTGAAAGACTTGCTCTAAATCCGCCTCGTCAAAACCCAGCCGCTGCAGCGTCAGCCTGGGATTGGCAGCGGCCTCTTTGATCAGCGGGTTGACCTTCGCGACCGTGTGCCCAATTGAGCGGTAAGCATAGATCAGGCCGATCGCGCGGGCTTGTTTGATGGCAAAGCTATCCTCGGAAAAACGGTCGGGCTCCGCCGAACGGCTGCCAGCGTCCTTGCCAGTGGTAGCGGGCGCTTCGCTCAGGCCAAGATTGAAGCCTTCAAAAAAAGCCTGCCACTCGCGATCCAGTGAGGACGGGTCAGTCAGCCAGATTTCGTAGTTTTGGTCGATGAGATCCGCGTTCCAGCGGCTCGCGACGGGAGAATGTTTGGTTTGCATTGCCACAATTTCTGCTCTTTTGTAAATTTTCTCATTAGGATTTCAAATTCTTTAAGGTTAAAAAAATGAGGTATAAGATTAGCTTAAGTAAGGAACTCGTTTAAAATAGAGGATTTACGAATTTTTACCTTGATATCAAGATATGGATACGGAGCAAATACGCTTAGATTTACAAATCGCGACGGGTGCCGTGAAACCCGCCCGAGATGACAGCATGGCTGCCGCGCTGGCCCGATTGGACGCGCTGGCGCGCGAGTCGGGAATACCGGGGGATTTGGCGCATTATCTGAGTCGCCGGAGTTACCTGAAAGCACTTGATTGGCTGGACAATCCAGACCAGCCTCACCGGGTATGAGCAAGCGTATCGACACCGGTGGCGGGGAGTCCTTGGGCTCCAATCCGTTTGCGGGGCTCTCGGGTGCGAGCCTACCCAAGGCGGCCCAGTCGGCACCGCAGCGAACGCCCGCCCGCAAAGAGAAGAAGCCGGCCCCGAAAAGGGGACGGGTCGAATTACGACGTGAGAAGGGTGGTCGCGGCGGTAAGACGGTGACCACTTTGTCGGCCTTCGCTTCGCACTTGCCGGTGGCCGAGCTGGATAAGCTGGCTTTTGATTTGAAAAAGTCCTGCGCCTGCGGCGGCACTTTGAAGGGGCGTATTATCGAATTGCAAGGAGATGTGCGGGAGCGGGCCTTTGCCGCACTCGAAAAGCGCGGCTTTCAACCAGTGCTGGCGGGAGGTTGACCTTATGAGCCAGAAGCCGGAGGTCTGCGGTCAGAAGTCTGTGGTTCGATGCAAATAAAGTTGCTCGACTGGCATTGAATGGCAGAGCATTCTGACAGTATGGCCCGTATTTACCTATCCCCCCCGGAGATCACATTGCAGGATTACGCCAGCGTGGAGGCAGTCTTGGCTTCCAACTGGGTGGCTCCGGCCGGACCGAAGCTGGTCGAGTTCGAAGCGGCCGTGGCGTCGCGCACCGGGGTGGGGCACGCACTGGCACTTAGTTCCGGGACGGCCGCCTTGCACTTGGCACTGCAGCTACTCGGCGTCGGGCCAGGTGACGAAGTCATTTGCCCGACCTTGACCTTTGCCGCCAGTGCCAATCCGATTTGTTATTTGGGAGCGGAGCCGGTCTTTGTCGACAGCGAGCCGCGCACGTGGAATATGGACCCCGACTTACTGGAGCAAGCTCTGCGGGAGCGTCCTGCCATCAAGGCGGTGATCGTGGTGCATCTGTATGGACAATGCGCCGAGATGGAGCGGATCATCGAACTGTGCCGCAAATTCGACAAACCGCTGGTCGAGGATGCTGCTGAGGCACTCGGCGCGAGCTATCGGGGGCGTCCCGCCGGATCGATGGGTGACTTGGCGCTCTTTTCATTTAACGGGAATAAGATAATAACGACATCCGGTGGCGGTATGTTGCTTTCGGATCGTGCGGAATGGATTGCGCGCGCGCGTTACCTTTCAGCTCAGGCACGCGAGCCAGTGCTGCACTACGAGCACCGGGAGATCGGCTACAACTATCGCATGAGCAATGTGCTGGCCGGACTGGGGCATAGTCAATTTTCCGATCTTGGCCGCCGGATCGCGGCCAGGCGCAGGCATTTTGAGGCGTATACCGCTGCTTTTGCCGCCATCCCGGAGATTGAGATGATGCCAGTGCCGCAACCCGATGCGGTCAACTACTGGCTCAGCTGCATCACTTTGAGCGGAGGAGCGGAGATGCGTGACCGGTTGATTGCAGTGCTGGAGGCTGAGGACGTGGAGGCACGCCCCCTCTGGAAACCGCTGCACCTGCAGCCGGTTTTTTCCGGGCGCGACTGTTACGGCGGTGGCGTTGCCGAGGCGCTTTTCGAGCGGGGACTGTGCTTGCCGAGTGGGTCCGCCATGTCGGATGCAGCACGGCAGCGCGTCATCGAACTGATCACCCAAGCGCTGGAGTAGAGCCAGGTGGGGTCGTGTCCCGATCAAATAAACTTTTCATAGAATATCTGGTAGCGACTGGCTTTATGCCAGGCTAGATCCCGATCAATACCCGCTCCCCGCCGCTTTGCCGTCACCGCAGATTGCAGCACAAGAGCTCCACCCCACACCCAGCCGGGCAGCCCCCATCTCGATAAAATGCCGGGCACTGGCGGCGTCGCGGATGCCGCCGGACGGCTTGACCTGGGCGCGTCCGTCAGCGGTTTTGAGCATGAGTTGGACCTGGGATTCTTGGGCACCTTCACCGTTGAAGCCGGTTGATGTTTTGACGTAGTCGGCCCCGGCTTTGATGCAAATTTCAGTTAGTTTTGCAATCTCATCCAAATTGAGATGAGCGGTTTCAAAAATAACTTTGAGGACTGTGCCGGTTGCTTTGGTCTGTGCGGCGACGCCGGCGATATCTGCTTGCACCGCCTCCCAGTCGCCCGATTTGACCCATCCATAGTTGGCCACCATGTCGATCTCGTCGACCCCCAGATTGATGTAGCGGGCGGCCTCATCGGACTTGCTGGCGGAAAGTTGGTCACCATGGGGAAAGCCCAGCACCACACATACTTTCGTCTGGCTGCCTTGACAGAGTGATTGCGCCAGCGCGATATCGCAGGGGCGTACACAGACGCTGAAAGTTTTCAATTCGACACAGGCACGAATGGCCGCGGCGGCTTCGTCCTGAGTCATTTCCGGTTTGAGCACGGCGGCATCGAGGTAGCGGTGTAATTGGTTCATGGGTGGACCCTAGAATAATCAGGCAGCTAGTCCAGCGTGTAAACCGAGTCGTAGGCAGGCGCGAGGCTGGGTACGGTGGTCTCCGTTTCCAATGTGCGGGCGAAGTTGTCCGCGACCTCGGCTTCGCCGTGGGTGACGAAAATTTGCCGTGGTTTGGTCTGCATCACACGGATCCAGTCCAGTAGCTCCGACTTGCCCGCATGACCGGAGAAGCCGCCAATCTGTGCCACCTGCGCTTTTACCTCACGCTGCTCGCCGAAGAGGCGCACTTCCTTGGCACCGTTCAGTATGATGTGCCCCAAAGTGCCCTGTGCCTGATAGCCCACGAAGAGGATGGTGTTTTCAGAGCTGCCCATGTTGGCTTTCAGGTGATGCTTGATGCGTCCCCCCGTGCACATGCCGGAGCCTGCGATGATGATGACTGTCCCGCGGATTGAATTGATCGCTTTCGATTGCTCCACCGTCCGGATTAATTTGAGCGAGGGGAAATCACAGGGGTGGTTCCCCCGGCTCAAGCGCTCCAGCGTGCCCTCGTCAAAAAGCTCCGGGTGTCGTCGGAACACATCAGTGACCCGTACCGCCATCGGGCTGTCTACCAGCACCATGGTGGGTGGGATACGCTTCTGTTCCAGCAGTTCGCCGAGATAATACATCAATTCCTGAGAGCGCTCGACCGCAAAGCTCGGGATGATCACATTGCCGCCCCGGCGGTGGGCCTCGTTGACCACATCGGCCAGCTGCTGATGGATCGTCGCACCGACTGGATGCTCGCGGTCGCCATAAGTGGATTCCATCACCACGTAATCCGCACCCTCCGTAAACAGGGTGGGGTCGCGCAGAATCGGCACATCGCTGCGCCCGATGTCACCCGAGAACAAAAGCGTGCGGGTCTCGCCGTCTGCTTGTACCTTCAGTAAAATACTTGCCGCCCCCAAAATATGCCCGCTCTCGAAGAAAGTGGCCTCAAAGCCATCGGCGATCGGCACGGGCGCGCCGAAGTTGACGTAGGACATCAAAGTGCCGACTTGTTCGGCATCCTCGATGGTGAAAAGCGGCACCGCCGGATGCTTGCCGCTCCGTCCTTCCTTCCGGTGGCGCTTCTTCTTAAAGGCGACGTCTTCTTCCTGGATTTTAGCACTGTCGCTCATCACGATTTTGGCAATGTCGCCGGTTGCCGCCGTGCAGAAGATTTTCGCGCGCAAACCATCCCGGCCCAGTTTCGGCAGCAAGCCGCAGTGGTCGAGATGTGCATGGGTCAGGCAAACTGCATCCAGCTGGTTGGGCGGCAGTTTAAAGTCCTGCCAATTCCGCTCCAGCAGCGCCCGCTCCTGGTAGTAGCCACAGTCAATCATGACGCGCTGATTGTTGGCCTCTACGATATACTGTGATCCAGTCACATTTTGGGCCGCTCCCAGAAAACGAATTTTGATGCTCATAGTTGGTCGGAATTGGGGGTTTGCTGATGCCAGTTAAGAAACGAAACTTCGGGCGTTCTGAAACATTTTCAGCCAGGGGCCCGCTTCGCCGGTGAAGGTGCCGGGGGCGCGGTAGCTCATCTGGACGCTGCGGAAGCAGCGCTCGGGGTGCGGCATCATGATGGTGGCGCGGCCGTCTGTGGTGGTAAAAGCCGTCGTGCCCGCCGGGGAGCCGTTGGGGTTGGCGGGGTAGCTCTCGGTGGGTTCGCCCTTGGCGTCGATGTAGCGGAGGCCGATCAAGTCCTGGGTGAGGCATTTTTCAAAGTCGCCGGTTTGGGAAAAGTCGGCGCGGCCTTCGCCGTGAGCTACCGGGATGGGGAGGCGGCTGCCTTCCATGCCCTGGAAGAAGAGGCTGGGGCTCTTGAGTACTTCGACGTTGCTGTAGCGGGCCTCGAACTGCTCGGAGCGGTTGCGTTTGAACTGGGGCCAGTGCTCGGCACCGGGGATGATGTCCTTGAGCTGGGCGATCATTTGGCAGCCGTTGCAAACCCCCAGGGTGAAGCTGTCCGGTCGCTCGAAAAAGGCCTGGAACATGTCCTTAAGTTTGGCGTTGTAGCGAACGCTCTTGGCCCAGCCGGAACCGGCCCCGAGGACGTCGCCGTAGGAGAAACCGCCGCAGGCGACGAGGCCGGCGAAGTCCTTCAGGTCAACGCGCCCGGCGAGCAGGTCGGTCATGTGCACATCGATCGCTTCGAAGCCGGCGCGGTCGAAGGCAAACGCCATCTCGTTCTGTCCGTTAATTCCCTGCTCGCGGAAGATCGCCATGCGCGGCCGGGTGCCGCGAATGACTGATGGCTGATCGGTGATGGCTGATTTTTCGACCGCTGCTACATCAAAGCTGGGCTGGATGATCGTGCCTTGGCTGCCTTCGTCGAGCAGGCTGTCGTATTCTTCCTTGGCGCAAGCCGGGTTGTCGCGGTGCGACTGCATGTGGTAGGTAAGTTCGGACCAAGCGCGGTTCAGGGAGGTGAGGCTTTCGCTGAAAAGTGTTTCGTTCTGGAGGCTGATTTTTAGGCTTAGCTCGGTGGTAGTGTTGCCAATTAAATGGCTAATTTCAGATAACTGATGCTTCGCTAAAATTGCGGTGATGTCGACTAGCTTGGATTTGTCGATCTCGATGACGCATCCTAATTCCTCCGCGAACAGAGCGGCTAGTTCGGGCTGGGCTGCAGGCGCCGCAAGCGAAGCCCCTACTATTTTATCCAGAATCAGGTTGACGCCCTTGCGCCCGGCGAAGGCCATTTCTGCGACAGTCGCCAGCAAGCCACCGTCGCTCCGATCATGGTAGCCAAGGATCAGGTCTTCGGCCAGCAGTTGCTGGATGGCGTTGAAGCAGTTCTTGAACTGCTCGGGATCGTCGAGGTCGGGGGCATCCTTGCCGATTTGATTGTAAACCTGGGCAAGGGTAGAGCCACCTAGGCGGTTTTGGCCCTGGCCCAGGTCGATGAGGAGCAGCGCACTGTTGGTGGACTTCAGGTCGGGCGTGACGGTCTTGCGCACGTCTTCGACACTGGCGAAGCCGGTCACCAAGAGGCTGAGAGGTGATACTTGTTTGTGCTCCTTCCCAGTAGAATCCTGCCAGCTGGTGCGCATGGACATGGAGTCCTTGCCGACAGGGATACAGATACCGAGGGCGGGGCAGAGCTCCATGCCGACGGCCTTGACGGTATCGTAAAGGTTGGCGTCTTCTCCGGGTTCACCAGCAGCGACCATCCAGTTGGCTGAGAGCTTAATCTTGCCGATCCGTCCGACGTAACTGGCGGCGATATTGGTCAGGCACTCACCAATGGCGATGCGACCGGAGGCGGGCGCGTCGAGGATGGCGAGCGGGGTGCGCTCACCCATGGCCATGGACTCGCCGGTGGTCGCGTTCATGGAGGTGGCGGTAACGGCCACATCGGCCACCGGTGTCTGCCAGGGGCCGACCATCTGGTCGCGGGCGACCATGCCGGTGATGGAGCGGTCGGCAATAGTGATGAGGAAAGTCTTATTGGCGACGGCGGGGAAGCGGAGCACGCGGTCAATCGCCTCGCGTAGTTCCATGCCGGATACATCGAGTTCGGCGTGGTCTTCGGTGCGGCGGGTGACGTCCTTCAGCAGCTTGGGGGTCTTACCCAGCAGCACGCCCATTTCCATGTCGATGGGTTTGTTCTCGAAGTGGGAGTCCTCCAGCACCAGCTGCCCGTCGTCGGTGGCCTCACCTACGATGGCGAAGGGGCAGCGCTCGCGCGTGCACATGGCCTCAAAAGCTTTGATACGTTCAGGCATGACCGCCATGACATAGCGTTCCTGCGACTCGTTGCACCAGATTTCCATCGGGCTCATGGAGGAGTCTTCGCTGTGGATATTACGCAAGTGGAAGCGTCCACCGGTGGCCTCCACCAGCTCGGGTAGACCGTTGGAGAGACCGCCCGCGCCGATGTCGTGGATGGAAAGCATGGGGTTGTCGGCACCCAGGGCGATGCAGCCGTCGATGACCTGCTGGCACCGGCGTTCCATCTCCGGGTTGCCACGCTGGACGGAGTCGAAGTCGAGCGCTTCGGACTGGGTGCCCGCGCCAATGGAGGAGGCTGCGCCGCCGCCGAGACCGATCTTCATCGCCGGGCCACCGAGCTGGATGATCAGCGCGGTAGGCGGGATATCTTTTTTAGCGACATGTTCGCGCTTGAGGTTACCCATTCCGCCGGCGGCCATGATTGGCTTATGGTAGCCGCGGTGCTGATTATTATGCGCCAGTTGCAGGGTGCGGAAGAGGCCGCAGAGCTGCGGTCGGCCGAATTCATTGCCAAAGGCCGCACCGCCGATGGGCCCCTCGATCATAATATCAAGCGGCGTGGCCATCCGGCTGGGGTGCTCCGCGATTTCGGTTTCCCAGGGAACAGGGTAGCCCGGCACTCGAAGGTTGGACACCATAAAAGCGGCCAGGCCAGCCTTCGGGCGTCCACCAATGCCCGTCGCGCCTTCGTCACGAATCTCTCCGCCCACCCCCGTCGCTGCTCCGGGGAAGGGGGAGATGGCGGTGGGGTGGTTGTGAGTTTCCACTTTGCAGAGAATATCCAGCTGGGTGGCGGTCCTTTTGTAGCGGAAGGAGCCGTCCTGCTGGTCGACCTCCCACCAGTCGGCAGGAAAACCCTCCAATACACCGGAGTTGTCCGAATAGGCAACCAGCACGCCATCGGGGTTGAGCGCGTGGGTGTTGCGGATCATTTTGAAGAGCGAGCGCTCACTCTTTTCTCCATCCACGATCCAGTCCGCGTTGAAAATTTTGTGGCGGCAGTGCTCAGAGTTGACCTGCGAGAACATGACGAGCTCGGCATCCGTCGGGTCGCGCTGCATCTTTTGGTAGGCGGCCACGAGGTAGTCGATCTCGTCAGACGACATCGCGAGGCCCCAGTCGAGATTGGCCTGCTTGAAAGCGGCGGGACCCTCCGCGATAAGCGGAACGGTGCGGAGCGGGGACGGTTCGAGGTGCTGGAAAAAGTCGCTGACATTTTCGTAGACCGCCTCGGTCATTCGATCATGCAGTGCAAGCAGGGCCAGGCCGAGGTCGCCCATCTCCAATACCAGGCCCGCCTTGGTGGTGATAATGAAGTGTATGCCGCGTTCGACCCGTAGCACGTCGCGCAGACCACAGTTATGGAAGATGTCGGTGGCTTTGGAGGACCAGGGGGAAATGGTACCCTTGCGCGGGCTGACAAAGAAGCCGCCCTCATCGCTGCGGTTAAAGTGGCTAACCGCGGAGAGCAGCGCGAAGGCGCGCTCGGTGGTTTGGTCGTCTAATGGACCTTCCGACTCAAGAAAATAGACTTCGATGGCGTCGATCGAGGCAATGTCGTGAGCGTCGACAGCTTCATTGAGCGCAGTGCACAGCGAGGTAAGACGGAAATCGGAAAATGCCTGAAGGCCTTGGAGAATGATTGGTTGCATGTGGGGAGGAAGATTGAACGTCGAACGTCGAACTTCCAACATCGAATGAGCGCGACAAGAAAAATTGATCTACGGAGCATTCAGCTTCTCCCAACAACCAACAAATAATTAAAATTAGGGACAGGCAAATAATAGTTGACAATTGGTCGTTGGGTGTGCGAGGGTTGGGATGGATTGTTAAATTAATAGAATAGGAATATGAGAACACGTCGCTTAAAAGTAATTGGGGGGAGAGAGGCTTGCTACCATGTGATGACTCGTACGGTGAATGGAGAGCGTTTGTTTGAGGATCGGGAGAAGGAGGTGCTGCGTAAGATGATCTGGCAGGTGGCGGACTTCTGTGGGGTGCAGGTGCTGACCTACTGCGTAATGGCGAACCACTTCCATGTGCTGCTGCGGGTGCCGGAGGCGGGGGAAGTCTCGGATGGGGAACTGTTGCGGCGCTACCGGGTGCTTTACCCCAAGCCCACGAAATACCAGACGGCGAAGATCGAGGTGATGGAGAAGCATCTGGCCGCAGGTGGTGAGGAGGCGGAGGCGATCCGCCAGCGGCTGTTGGCGCGGATGGGGGATGTTTCGGAGTATATGAAGACACTAAAGCAGCGCTTTTCGGTGTGGTTTAACCGCTCGCATGAGCGTTTTG
>PXBU01000203.1 GCA_003566795.1 Puniceicoccaceae bacterium
AACACCACGCAGAGTCATCTTTTGGGGGACAGAAACCAACGTCCTAATGCGAGGTTTTTAGAACGCCGTTTGTTTTGTGTCGAGTAAATATTGGAAAGATGTTTAAGATTTCGGAGTCGAAACGGGTTCCCCGTTCCGCATCCAGAACCAAGGAGTAGTCCTCTGACTTCTGTTCTCTGACTTCTGTTCTCTGACCTCTGTCTTCTGTTCTCTGACCTCTGACCTCTGACCTCTGTCCTCCGGCACAGGCTCACTCGACTTTTTCCATCGGGATCTTATTTTCAATGGCGACGGCGAGCACAGGCACTTTGGTTTTCACCCAGACGTTTTGCTCTTTGAATAATTTGGCAGTGACGGCTTCGCATGCTTCGCCAATTGTTTGCACGGGCATACGGCGGCCCTTGGGAGTGGTATTGTATTCGTAAGCTGCGCGGATGATGCGTTCCGGCGCGACGGTGACGCTGTCATCTTCCGGAATCTGGACGACCCAGCCAGTCAGGTCTTTATCGGCGAGCACGCCTTCGTTGTCAGCGAGGACGATGGAAAATTGCTTTTTGACCGGGGGCGGTCGATTGGCTTTTTCCTCCTCTTCGGCTTGGAGTTCCATTTGGATATCATGCATGATATCGTTTATTTTACGGATATCAGGTTCGTTCCGTTGCAGGATGAATTTTAGCGTATCGATGTCGATTTTTGCCATTGTGCGGATTGGTTGGGCGTTCAGGTTTGTGCTTATTTAGAGTAGATGACCTCGGCTTGGTCCAAAGCGTTGCCGAAGGCATCCATTGATTCGATGTAAGTATATTTGCCGGTATCGCCCCAGTCCCAAGTTTTGCCGATTATATAGTGACGCACCGGTAGATTTGAGTCGGTCGCGATTTCGACCCGGTCGGCCACTGCGGTCACGCCCGGGTCGGCGGTGGGTTCGGTCTGGGTGAGGCGGGAGATGGCGATCAGCTCCTCGCCGCTTTTATAGATTTTCTCGATTTGTATTCGCCAGCTTGGATTAGGCGTATCCAGATGTACGCTGACGGTGTTGTCTTTCGGCTGGTGGCTCGGCGAGGTGGCATTTCGAAGTGTTCCCGCAACGACCCGTTTTGCGTTTGCCGGATCCAGGTATTGGTGGATCGCCTGATTGACGCTACTGGCAGTGATTTCCCGCAGTTCAAGTGGGTATTGATCAATGTATTCCGGCTCCATACCCCGCAGGAGAAAACTATCAATTTGTGCGGCCACGCGATTGGTCGTCGAGAGGCCCACCAGGTAGGCGCCTGTCAGCGTCGCGATGGCCGCTTGAGTCTCTTCTTCGCTCACTCCGTTGGTATGCCAGGCTTGCAGGACCTCTTCTGTGGCGCTGAGCCCTTTGTCCAATGTGTCCGGTGAAAAGGAGGCGGTAAGCGTCCAATTCCCCGGAGTCAATAGATCGCCTTGGTGGTAGCTGCGGATACCGTAGGTGAGACCACGTTTCTTTCTGATTTCGGACATTAGGCGTGAATTAAAACTGCCCCCCAGGATATAGTTGCCGAGCATGAAGGGCAGGTAGGCATCCTGATTACGCTGAAGTCCGGTATTATAACCGTACTCGACGGAAACGCTGGTCCTATCTGCGATGAAGATCCGTTCATCCTCGCGGGTATTTTCCAGCTGGGGCGGAAAATTTTCCGGGTGTTTGACGCCTCCCTCCCAGCCGTCAAAGGCATTCGCGACAGCGGCTTTGATCTGCTCGAAGTCGATGTCACCAGCAAAGACGAGGCGCATGGATTCAGGGCCATAGTATTGTTGGTGGAACTCGCGTAAGTCCTCAACCTGGGTGCGCTCGAGATCCGCTAGAAGAGTATCCAGTTCTTCACTCCGATTGGGGTGAGCCAGCGGGTACAGCATGCGGCTTATCTGCGAACCCGCGCGGTAGCCGGGGTTGTCAACAGCTTGCAGCAGACTGGCTTTTTGTCGGTTACGGACAGTTTCAAAAACCTCTGGATCAAAGCTGGGCTCGCGCAATTGCTCGGCTAGGAGTTCCAGCACCGTGCCTGCGTTGGGGCGCAGAAAACGACCGGAAAACTGGAGGCTGTGGTTGTCGGCGGAAAAACGAATATCGGCGCCGAGCATGTTGAGGAGTTCGGCGATCGCGAAGCGGTCCCGGCGGGCGGATCCCTTATCCAGCATGGTGGCGGTTAGTTCAGCCAACATCGGCCGATCACTGGGGCTCAGCGATTCGCCAGCTGCGAAGCTGCCGGCGAAAGAGACGACTCCCTCGATCGGCATAGCGACAGTAATCAGATCAATGCCCTCAACTGAGGCACGCTGCATTGCGGCGGAGAAGTTGACGACAGGTGGGGAGTTGCCGACACTGGCGGACGGTGCTTGGTTGTGTTGTGGAGCGAAATCAGCCGGAGCACGATAATAGTTCGGGCCCAATGAGCGCAGGCTGCTGGCGGTCAGGCCGTCACGCGCTTCCGGAATAAACCATCCGGTTGTTCTGGTATTCTCGGGGAAGTAGCGCTTGGCCACGGCTTGTATCTCTTGCGCCGTCACGGCTTCAATCGCCTGCGGACGTTCCACATAGCTGGTCCAGTCTCCCATCGCGATGGCTTCATTAATCTGGTTGGCAATGGAGAAGGGGCCGTCCCTGCCGTAAGCAGTATTCGCCCGAATCACCGATTTGGCGCGGCTGAGTTCATCCTCGGTCACTCCACCCCGGATGAGGGCATCTATTTCCGTGAGCAAGATTGCTTCGACCTCCTCGTGAGTTGCATCGGGCGTCAGGAAGGCCCCGAAGATAAAAAGTCCGGGGTCGTGCAATTCGGGGGCAAAGGTGAAGGTGGCATTGGCCTTGCCGCTGTCTTCCAGTGCGCGGTAGAGCCGCCCGGTGCGGTTGGCCCCCATAATTTGGTCGATCAGCAAGAGTGCGGGCCAGTCCGCGTGGGTGCCTGCGGGGACCTTATAGCCAGCCATCACGATACCGACCTGACCGGCACGCCTGATGGTGGTATGGCGCGGCCCGATTTGCTCGGGCTCGACGGTTTCCAACTCCGGTATAGGGTGGGGTGACCGGCTGATTGCCCCAAAGTGCTCAGCGATGGCGGCCAGGGTTTGCTCCCGATCGAAGCCGCCGATGATGGTGAGCACGGCATTGTTGGGCCAGTAGAATTTGTCGTAGTATTGCTGTAGCTTTTCAGTGGTGATGTTCTCGATATCGGAGAGCCAGCCGATGGTGGGGTGCCCGTAGGTGTGGGCGGTAAATGCGACAGCGAAGAGTTCTTTGATTAAGGTCTGGACCGGGTTGTTCTCCCCCTGCTCATACTCGTTACGTACGACGGTCATCTCCGAGGCGAGATCCTCTTGCCGGATGAGCAAGTGGCGCATCCGGTCGGCTTCCAGCTCAATCGCCTGCGGCACGTGGCTGCTCGGGAGGGTTGCGTAAAAGTTGGTGCGGTCGAACCAGGTGGTGGCATTGGATTGGGCACCCAAGCGCTCCATGATGCTGGAGTAATCATTCTGGTCCTCGCGGTTGAATCGCGGGGTGCCCTTGAACATCATGTGCTCGAGGATGTGCGCGGCACCGGTGGTGCCTACGTTTTCGTGCCGCGAGCCGACCTTGTAAGTCACCATGACCGTGGCCACCGGCAAGCCCTCGTTGGGCATCAATAGGACGCGCAGGCCGTTGGAGGGCAGGGTGTATTCCTCGATCCCTTCCAGGGTCTTGATTGGCTCAAGCGCGTCACTGGCACTCGCTGCGAGTGCCCAGAGACTGGTGAAAAGAAGGTAGAAAGTTCGGTGTAAGGCTTGCATGGTGGATGCTGTCAAGCGGGATACAGTAAATGTTCCGCTTCACTGCACTGCAAGTGCTGCCCCGAGAAAAGTCTATTTTTTCTCGTTTCCCTCTTGAAAAGCGTTGAGGTCTTTCGAAGTCAGCAAATCGATCAACTTCTTGATCGCCGGTGTTAAAACGCGGCCTTTGCGGTGGATCAGCGCCAACGGCCGCTTGTAAGTTTTGTTCTTAAATTTTAAAACCTTCAGCAGCCCCTGCGCCTCTTCACGCACCACAGTGGTTTGCGGCAGGATTGCGATGCCGGCGTTGATTTCGACGGCTCGTTTGACGGTTTCAACATTATCGAACTCCATCACCGGATCGATATCGATCTTGGCTTCTTTAAACAGGGCATCGGTTGCTTTACGAGTCGGAATGTCTGGCTCGAAACCGATGAATTTCTCGCCTGCGATCTCTGGTAGATCAACTGCCTTGGTTTGGGCCAGTCGGTGCTCGGGCGAGACCACCAGCACCAGGATGTCGTCGTGGAAGGGTAGGATTTCCAACTGCTTGTGCTTCTGCGGGTAGGCCACCAGACCCAGATCGATCGAGTTGCTCAGGACGTCTTCATACACATTGTTGGCGCGCCGGTATTCCACCCGGATGTTGACCTCCGGATATTTCGTCAGGAATGCCTTCACGTAGGGCGGCAGTTCATGCAGGCCGATACTGTAAACGGTGGAAATGTGGATGGTGCCACTGATCACCTTCTTCATTTCCTGTAGCTCACTGTTCAGCTTGTCGTAGAGGTAGAGCATCTCCTTGGCAGACTTATATAGCTTTTGGCCTTCACGCGTGAGGCGGAACTGCTTTTGGCTGCGGTCCACGATCAGGATGCTGAAGTGCTTTTCCATCGCCCGCAGTTGCTGGCTGACGGCGGATTGAGTAATATTGTTGAGCTTGGCTGCACGGGAAAAGCTCTCGCTTTCGACCAGATCCGAGAATATTTTAAAATTTTCAATATGCATGATGATCTTCGGTATAACTAAATCTTATTTAATTTCAACCCTTTTGAAAGAAAAACTTATCTTGTGGTTTTTCATTAACAGTGGTGCTTTATAAGCATGATTACTTTCGAGGAATTTAAGGCCAATGTGGCGGCTGTGCGGGAGCGCATTGATAGCGCTTGCCGTGCTGTAAGACGTTGCCCTGAAGCGGTTGCGTTGTTGCCCGTCACAAAAAATCACCCGGTGGATGCGGTCCGTTTTGCTGCCCGCGTGGGCTTATCTGCCGTGGGTGAAAACCGTGTCCAGGAGGCCCACTATAAGCGGGACTCATGCCCGGAGGGGGTGCGATGGGAGCTAATCGGTCACTTGCAGTCGAATAAGGCCAAGCAGGCGGTGGCGATATTTGATCGGATTCAGTCGGTCGATTCTCTTAAGTTGCTGGGGCGACTGGATCGCGCTGCTGCGGCAGCCAACAAGCAGCTGCCGATTTTGATTCAGTGCAACACTGGTGAGGACCCCAACAAATATGGCTTTAAGGTATCGGGGATGGAAGCGGCGATGGAGGCGGCCCTGGAGGCCGAATCGCTCCGATTGGATGGCCTGATGACGATTGCGCCGTTTGACGAAGACCCCGCAGTCGCGGTAGCGGCTTTCGAGAAGTTGCGCGAACTGCGCGATGAGCTGTCAGCGCGCTTTGGGTGCCCGCTGTCGGAACTCTCGATGGGGATGACGGGTGACCTGGAGCAGGCCATCGCCGCCGGGTCGACCCAGATACGAGTCGGCACGGCCCTCTACGGTGCCCGCGAGGTTTGAGCGGGAAGATCCGATCCGTAGGGGTGGTGCTCGCGCCACCCGTGCACGTTCGGGGGCGTTTGGAGTTTTCGGGCATCTCCCGAACGCTCGCGGGCTTCCCATAGGAAAGCCCCTACGATTGCGGCGGGCTTCCCCAGGAAAGCCCCTACAATGACTGCCGAATCGGGATCGAAATCGGGATCGAAATCGAAAATCCCGTAGGGGTGGTGCTCGCGCCACCCGCGAACGTTCGGGGGTGTTTGGAGTTTTCGGGCATTTCCCGAGCGCTCGCGGGCTTCCCATAGGAAAGCCCCTACGATTGCGGCGGGCTTTCCTCCCGGAGCCCCTGTGATGCTTTGCGCTCGTTAACGACATCGTATGCGACCAGATTTTCGATTGTAAC
>PXBU01000325.1 GCA_003566795.1 Puniceicoccaceae bacterium
TCACACCCCAGACGGTGCCCAGTAGTCCCAGAAAGGGGGCACCCGTAACAATGGAACCGAGCAAGACCATTTTCGCCTCGTAACGCACGATCTGCTCGGCCACACCACGCTGCAGGGCATTTTCAACATGCCCCATCCGCAGAGTCGCACGGTGCGTGTCGGCTGAGGCCACCTCGTTTCCGTAGCGGTAAAACGCCTCGATCGCTTCACGCACGATATTATAATAAGGTCCACTCCCCCGGCCCGGTCGCTCGGGATCGAGGGCCAGCAGGTGCGACTCTTTGCTCAACAAACGTTCGTAACGTTGGTTCTGCGATCGAATCTTGGATAGATCGAGGTATTTCCCCAGTAGCACCGTCCATGCGATAATACTACAAATGATCAGGATAAAAATGATGACCTTACCCGCGAGATTGGATTGGCCAAAATAGACGAATATATTGGGCCCGGAAGCGGCCTGCATGAGAGTGGAGTTTAAAAGATAGGTGAGACTCATCGCTAAAAATATGGTAACATTGACGGGACAGACAGGAGATAAGCACAGCCGTTCAATATCCTACCAGATTAAAACTCAAATTTCTCAGTCTAGAAAAGCCCATAATGCCGACAGCCTTCCAGCACCCCGCTACTGGCCTCGCTCTGTGCCTGATAGAGGTGATCGGCAGGGATGCCTCGCTCTTGCTGCAAAACCGCCACTTTTCCGGCCAATCCTGAACTGGCATTGGCCACTACAATCGCACGGAAGCCGGCGGCCAGCGCAGCCAAGTCATTGCCGGAGTCGCCGGCGTAGATGATCGCATCGGGAGCGGCACTCGCATGCGTCGCCAGCCAGAGCAGCGCATAGGCCTTACTCACCGGACCCGGCATGACGTCAATAAGTCCGCAATTCAAAAATGGATCGAGGCTACCCATCCGGGTGTAGGGCATCTGCTCCAGCCGGGTCGCCACCTCGGCCAGGATCGGCTCCAGATAGGCGCTCTCACACTGATAGCTGACCTTCAGCTCAGTCTGGTGCTCGGGCACTTGCAAGCTGAGCCCCTCGATGCCCGCCAGCGCGGCCTCCACCTCGCCCCGTGCGATGCCACCGGTTAATTCGTGCAGGTGCTCGCGGTAGGTCGCCAGCTCCTGCCAGGAGCCATCCTGCTGCTGCATGATCCGGCTGCCGACATCGCAAATCATCCAGTCCGGCTCCGGCAGTGGGATGTCGCGCATCGCCTCAACCACCGACTCAAAATGACGGCCCGTCGCAAAAATGAGCTTCCGCCCCGGCGACCGGAACTGCGCGGTTAATTCCACCAAGGCTGCCTGGTTATCGGTGTTCCCGGGCAAGGGGATGAAGGTGCCGTCCAGATCCGTTGCCAAGACAGTCGGCCTGATTCCTGCTTGAGGGTTGAAATATTCCATAACGATGCCTTAATCAAACAGGACTTCAGGTCAAACCCTGCTTTGTGCTCGGCTCAAAAGCATCTACCTGAACCATCACTCAACCCATACAAATTATGCCTAAAAAAGACGGACTTCGTATCGCGCTCATCAGCCTGCACGGTTTGATCCGCGGCAAAAATCTTGAACTGGGACGTGACGAGGACACCGGCGGCCAGACCCGTTACGTGATTGAACTGGCCCGGGCCTTAGCCGAGCGGGACGATGTCGCTCAAGTCGATTTGATTACCCGCCAAGTGGTCGACGATCGGATCTCTGAGGACTACGCCGTGCTGGAGGAAGCCATTGCCGAGAAGGCCCGCATTGTTCGGATTCCCTTCGGCCCGAAACGCTACCTCAACAAAACCAAGCTTTGGCCCTATCTCGAAGTCTTTGTCGATCAGTGTCTGAATCATTTTCGCCGCACCAACACCATTCCGGATGTCATCCACGGGCACTATGCGGACGCCGGCTACGGTGGCGGCCAGCTCGCCCGGCTACTGGGCATCCCCTTTATCTTCACCGGGCACTCGCTGGGCCGGGTAAAGCGGCAACGCCTGCTGGACTCCGGTGTCAGCCCGGACAAGATCGAATCGCGCTACAATATTGCCTCACGTATCGAAGGTGAAGAGTTTGCGCTGGAGACCTGCTCCCTGATTTGCACCAGCACCCACCAAGAGGTGCGCGAGCAATATGAATGCTACGAAAATTATGTGCCCGAGCGGATGGAAGTCATCCCGCCGGGCGTCGACCTGGAGGCCTTCCATAAGCCCAAAAAGGGCGACAAGGAGACCGAGCTGGAAGCGTCGATCAAGACCTTTCTCCACCAGCCGGACAAACCGATGATCGCCGCCATGGCGCGTCCGGACGAACGTAAAAATCTCGAGCTGCTGGTGCGCACTTACGGCGAGTCCCCGCGCCTTCAGCGCGAGGCCAACCTCGTCCTCATCATGGGCAACCGCGATGACTTGCGCACCATGCCACCCGGCCAGCGTAACGTGCTGCAAAATGTGCTCGCCCTGATCGACGTCTATGACCTCTACGGGAAAGTGGCCTACCCGAAGCACCACAAGTCGGAAGATGTGCCTGCGCTCTATCGGGCGGTCACCCGCTCGCGCGGTGTCTTTATCAATCCGGCTATGACCGAGCCCTTTGGCCTGACGCTACTGGAGGCGGCCGCCAGCGGTGCCCCCATCGTCGCTACCAATGATGGGGGCCCCAGCGACATTATCGCCAACTGCCAGAACGGCATGCTGGTCGATCCGTTCGACTCAAAGGCCATCGAAAAGGCCCTGCTACACACGCTGATCGAGCCCGGGCAATGGGAGGAATGGTCGGAGGCCGGCATTAAAAATGTCTATAAACATTACTCCTGGCAACGCCACTGCGAGCGTTACATGCGGGACGTGCAAGAAGTGCTAAAACAGTCGGAGCCTCCGGTGGGGATGCCGGCCAAGCGCAGCACCCGCCGCCTTAAGAACATCGACCGCCTGATCATCACCGACATCGACAACACCTTGACCGGCGACGATGAGGCCATGCGCGAGTTCTTCCAGCTGATCACCGACGCGGAGGATAACATCGGCTTCGGTATCGCGACGGGCCGCCGCTTCGACCATGTGGTCCAGCTGATGAAAGACTACGATATCCCGCAACCGGAAGTGCTCATCGCCGCTGTCGGCACGGAAATTTACTACGGGAAGCACTACACCCCGGACCGCCGCTGGCAGAAACACATCGACTTCCGCTGGGAACCGGAGCGTGTGCATGAGGTGCTCGACTCCATCGAGGGGCTCTACCCGCAGAAGGAGCACGAGCAGTCTGACTACAAAATCAGCTACGAGGCCGACTTCAGCATCGCGCCCAAGCTGCCGCAGATAAAGCGCCACCTGCGGGAGGCAGGCCTGCGCGTCAAAGTCATTGTCTCGCTCGGGATGTTTCTAGATATCATCCCCTCGCGCGCCGGGAGCGGCCTGAGTATTCGGCAGATGGCCTACAAGTGGGGCTTCCCGCTGGAAAACATTCTGGTAGCCGGCGACTCCGGCAACGACGAGGGCATGCTGGCGGGTAACACCCTCGGCGTGGTGGTCGGCAACTACAGCGAGGAGCTGGAAAAATTGCGGCGCTATCCGCGCGTCTATTTCGCGCAGGCAAAACATGCGGCCGGCATTATCGAAGGTATCCGCTATTACAACTTCCTCGATACCATCACCATTCCCAACGACAAGCCATCCGTATCCGATGCCTGAGCTTGATTTCGCCTATGAGGCGGAACGGTCATTGCGGCGTATCCGCCCGAAAATTCTGCAGCGGATCGAGCGTTGTGAAAATAGCCGTTTCAGCCTGGAAGAACGCGTTGAAGTCATCGACGCGCGTCTGGAGGAGCACTGGGAGCGCCTGTTCATCCTGTTGCACCGCCTCTACGGGGACCACTACGACTTTTTTTTCTATCTGGAGAGCATCCTCCTGACGGCGATCGATTGCTGGCTCAGCCGACCGGACGAGCTCCATGATCTCGACATCCGGCGCGAGAACAATCCCGGCTGGTATCTCTCCAACGATATGGCCGGCGGCTCGCTCTATGTCGACCTATTCAGCGGAGACTTGCCGCAGTTACGGGAAAAGATCCCCTACTTCCAGCAGCTGGGCCTGAGCTACATCCACCTCATGCCGCTCTACGCCTCCCGCGAGGGCAACAGCGACGGCGGCTATGCCATCAGCGACTACCGCGCAGTCGACCCGAAACTCGGGACGCTGGAGGACCTGCGGGCACTGGCGACCGATTTTCGCCGGGCGGGAATTTCCCTGGTGCTGGACTTCGTGTTCAACCACACCTCGGACGACCACGAGTGGGCCATCCAGGCCCAGGAGGGCGACCGGGAGCACCTGGACTATTACCACACCTACCCGGACCGCAGCATCCCGGATCAATACGAACGGCATCTGCGCGAAATCTTTCCCACCATCCGGCGCGGTAACTTCACCTGGCACGAGGGCATGCAGCGCTGGGTCTGGACGACCTTTAACAGCTTCCAGTGGGACCTTAAATACGCCAATCCGGAAGTCTTTCGTGCCATGTCGGCGGAGATGCTCTTTCTGGCCAATACCGGCGTGGAGATCCTGCGGCTGGATGCGGTCGCCTTCATTTGGAAACAGCTGGGCACCAATTGCGAAAACCTCCCGCAAGCGCACCTGCTGATCCAGGCCTTCAACGCAGTCTGCCGCATCGCCGCACCGGGCCTCGCCTTTAAATCCGAGGCGATTGTTCACCCGGATGAAGTCGCCAAATACATCCACCCGCAGGAATGCCAGATCTCCTACAACCCGACCCTCATGGCCCTGCTCTGGGAGAGCGTCGCCACCCGCCAGACCAAGCTGCTCAAGCAGTCACTCCGCCACCGGCACCAGCTGCCCCCCGGCACCTCCTGGGTCAACTACCTGCGCGGGCACGACGATATCGGCTGGTCCTTCGACAATGACGATGCCTGGGCGGTCGGTATCAACCCGGATGACCATCGCAACTTCCTCAACGCCTTTTACACTGGCGAGTTCGACGGCTCATTCGCCCGGGGCGTCCCTTTTCAACATAACACCGATACGGGGGATATGCGCGTCTCCGGCACCATGGCCTCGCTGGCAGGCCTGGAAGAGGCCATCGAGAGTGGCGACAAGACCCTGCGTGAAATGGCACTTCGCAGAATTCGCATCCTGCATGGCGTGCTGGCCAGCATCGGTGGGATCCCCCTCATCTTTATGGGTGAGGAATGGGGCCTGCTCAACGACTACAACTACCTCGAAGATCCGGAGAAGGCCGAGGACAGCCGCTGGCTCCACCGCCCGAAAATGGATTGGTCCATTCCCAAAAAGCATCGCGGTAAAAAATCCGCTCCGGGTCGGCTCCATCGCTCGCTCAAAGAAATTTTCGCCCTGCGCAAATCCCTCCCGGCACTCGTTGGCAACCAATTTCAGCTGCTGCCATTTGAGAATGAACACATCCTGGCATTCCTGCGCTGGCATGATGCCAGTCAACTGATCGTCATCGCGAATTTCTCAGAGACCCCGCACAGCATCGACCTGCGCCGACTGCGTCACGAAGGCATCGCCCACTTCCTGAAAGACGTTTTCACCGAAGCGACCATCTCCACCAACGGACCCTATGAGCTGCAGCCCTATGAGCTGCTGTGGCTTATCGAGGACTAGACTCCCACTGCTGTTTGAGGTAGTCTTCAAACAGAAACCAGCTCTCGATGTAATCCTGCTGGTGATACAGGCTCTCAGCCCGCCAATAATGGATGTAGTCCGGCGCGTTTGGCCTGCCGGCGATCATCCGCTCAAGCAGATTGCTGATCGCCCGATAATTCTGCTGTTCGATGTAGCGATGCAGTAGATTTGTGCCGTTCACAATATTGTCAGGCGAGGTGGAGAATTCGAGTTCCAAACGTTCCAGTGAGAGACCCTCGCGCGTCTGACCGGGCAA
>PXBU01000343.1 GCA_003566795.1 Puniceicoccaceae bacterium
GCCGGTTGGGGTCGCCGTCGTGATTGTATTTGCTGAAGGAGAGCGCGATGTGTCCGCTGCTGCGCGAGGCCAGCAGGCTGTGCAGCAGGTAGGCGTCGCGGGCGAGGCGTTGCTGATTATGGTTCAGGCCAAGTTCGGGGCGCACTGAGTCGGGTAAGAATGGGTCACCGTCGAGCGACTGGGGCAGGCGACTCTCGATCACGCCTGCGAGCAACAACTGAGCCTGTGGCAACCACGGTGCTTCCAGCCAACCGTTGAGGGTGATGGCGCCGGGCTCTGCCGGTGCCTGAATCTGCTCGGAGTGAATGGCCTGCGCCAGGATCTGGGTGGGGATCGAATTTTCCCGCGACCAGTTACGAGTGGCGGGCGACTGTTCGAGGCTGCGGCAAATTTCGATCACGCGCTCGGTGGTCTGCGAGCGTGCCGCTTGGTCGGGATACGCGCGTTGCAAAAGATCGACGACAGAACATCGCAGCAGCGAGCGCACGGTGCCCAGCAGGCGGCGGATGCGGGCGCGGTTCTTTTGTTCGCGGGTCGATGCATCCTCCGGCAGAGCAGGCGAAGCTGCCCAGGCGCCCTCCAGTTTGCTGGCGATGGTTTGGCCCAGCAGATGATCGATGGCGATGAGTGCCTCGCGCTGGGTGATCGGTTGCTCCGGGTCGAGGGCGCGACAAAAAGCGGGGAGTTCCAACAGGCGGCGCAGGCAGCGTAAGTCCTGGCTCGATTTGAAATCAGTCCATTCGAGTGTCAGCTTGGCGGCTTCGCAGCGGATCAACGGCTTGCCCTCCGGCAAGTAGGGCTGCTGGCCGACTGCCAGCAGTTCGCTGGCGATCACTGGATTTTGGCTGGGGTCGACGCTGATCAGTCCGGTCGCTCCGGACTTTAGCTTGTGCGCCAAGTCATGTGCTTCTTCCCGGGTGGAAGCGGCGACGTGCATTTGCGCCGCTTCAATGTGGATTGGATGTTCCCGCCAGATGGCGACTTGCGGGCGCCCCCAGCCGTCAAAGTGCTCCGACGGGCACTCGCCGGGATTCCACACCAGCAGGTCGGTGTGGATGTTACGCTTGGCCAGTTGCTGGGCAAAGCGCTCGAAGGCGGCTGGCAAGTCCGGGACGCAAGCCACGATCAGGTGCGAGAAATTGGGCTTCGGATTTCGGACCATCTGCAAGCGCAGCGCGTTGGGGTCTTGGCGATTCCAGTCCTCCAGCTGCTTCAGATAGCTAGTGTAGAGCTCCCCGACGGCGGCCCAGCGCTTGGCTTCGAAGCTGTCGCGAATCTGAGCGGGCAGGGTAATGGCATCCGGGGCATGCCCGCCTTCGGCCAGCAGGTCGCAAAGCTTATTGAGGTTACGCCCCGCTTTGAGTAGTTCGGCCAGGGTCTGCGGCGACTTCTTCCAAAAGAGGGCCTGGCGACTGGATTCCGACGCTTGTTGCAAGGCTTCCGCCCAAGCGAGGCAGCGTTCGACTATGGAGGCCAATTGATCGCAAGCGGGCAACAGGGCCTGCATTGGCTGGGCACTGGTCGGCGGCTTGCGCCCGGCCTGTTCAAGCGTCTGATTAATTTGTCGCGCGGCGCCCGCCGTCGGGGTTACCAGCAGCGTGCTGACAATGTCGAACCGCCCGGCGTCGGCACCCCGGATGAGAAAGTCAGCGACTTGCTGGCTGAGACTTTCGGGGGTGGCGAGGAAGTGACGCTGGGGCATTGCGTTTTAAATTATCAGAATTGTGCTGCCGTCGCTGTCTGCGGCACCGCTACTGGGTGGCTTTGAGCGCCTGGTCGAGATCGGCGAGCAAATCTTCAATATCTTCCAGACCAATCGAGAGACGGACGAAATCGGGTGTGACGCCAGCGGCGATTTGTTCCTCCGGTTCCAGCTGCGAGTGGGTGGTGGTGGCGGGGTGGATGGCCAGTGACTTGGCATCGCCAATATTGGCCAAGTGGCTGAAGAGCTGGAGGTTGTCGATGAACTTGCTGCCGGTCTCCGCGCCGCCTTTCACGCCGAAGCCGACCAGGGCACCGTGATGCTTTGGGGCGAAGTATTTCTGCGCGGCGGCGTGCTGCGGGCTGTCGGGCAGACCGGGGTAGTTGACCCAATCGACGGCGTCATGGCCTTGGAGGAACTCGGCGACCTTGAGCGCATTGCTGCAGTGCCGCTCCATCCGCAGGTGGAGAGTTTCGATGCCGAGGAGCAGTTGGTGGGCGTTGAAGGGGGAGAGGCAGTTACCGGTGTCGCGCAGCAGTTGCAGGCGCATCTTCATGATGTAGGCAATGTTGGCGCCCCCGGCCGGCTCGAAGGCCTTGAAGGCGTCCCAGTGCACCAGGCCGTGGTAGCTGGGATCCGGCTCGGTGAACTCGGCGAAGCGGCCGCTGCCCCAGTCGAAATTGCCGCCATCGATGACGATCCCGCCGATACTGGTGCCGTGGCCGCCGAGGAATTTGGTGACGCTGTGGATGACGATGTTGGCTCCGTGCTCCAGCGGGCGGCAGCAGGCTGGGGTGGCTACGGTGCTGTCGACAATCAGCGGCAGATGATGCTTCTGGCAAACGGCGGAGACTTCCTCGAAAGGGAAGACGTTCATCTTTGGGTTGCCCACGGTGTCGCCGTAAACGGCGCGGGTCTTTTCGTCGATTAGCGGCTCGAAGGTGTCGGGGTTCTCGGCATCGGCGAAGCGTACTTCGATGCCTAGTTTCGGCAGGGTATATTTAAACAGCGTATAGGTCCCGCCGTAAAGCTGCGAGGCAGAGACGATGTTGTCGCCGGCTTGGGCAATGTTCAAAATCGCGTTGGTGATGGCGGCCTGGCCGCTGGCGTGAGCAAGTGCTCCGGTGCCACCTTCGAGGGCGGCCATGCGTTGCTCCAGCACATCCACGGTTGGATTCATGATCCGGGAGTAGATGTTGCCGAGTTCCTCGAGTCCGAAGAGCCGAGCGGCGTGGGCGGTGTCGTTAAACACATAGCTGGTGGTCTGGTAGATCGGCACAGCGCGCGAGCCGGTGGCGCTGTCCGGTGTCTGTCCTGCGTGGAGGGCAAGGGTGCCGAGGCCGGGCGTTTTTTTCGTCGTCGTCATATTTGGTTTGGCTTGCGGTTATTGTTGAGATCGGTCAGCGCCGCTGATGCGCTCACGTGCTTTGCTAGCCTCCCATCGGAGATTGAGCGTGTCAAAAAAATCAGCAGCTTCTTTAAGGAATTCATCACTTGGTTGTGTTTCACGCAGGATGTGCTGGTATTCCCGCAGCGCATTCGTGTTCTGCCTCGACTGGCGATAGCGACGGGCGAGATCGATGCGGTCATCATGTCGCTGCGGATTGATCGCGAGGATCTCTTCCAGCGTGCGGATCATTGCGCTTTCGCTCAACAGGTCGCTGTCGGTTGACCGCACCGAGTCCACCAGCGCAGCTTTGGGTTGCCAGGACTTTTCCCACTGCTCGGCCATTGATTGCCACATGCGGGTGGAGTCGCTCATTGCATAACTGTAAGAAGCTGTCAGCCCGAGGTGAACTACCAGGAAAAGACTGAAAAAAACCGGCCAGAAAAACTTGCCAAGCGCCTTCTGTCGCTCGAAAAAACCGGCCAGTCCGCAAAAGGTAAGCGCAATGATTGCGGGCAGCGCTACGTAAAGCCCGTATTCTTCCTTGGCCAAGCTCCCATCGATAAAGCGGCCCGTTTGCAGGAAACCGTAGAATGCCAGTAGCAGAAACCCGGTCAGCCCGAGAAATAATCCCCGGGCCCAGCGTTGGCGGAAATTAAATGCGATGAGTCCGTAGAAGGGGATGAATACCATGAAGGCGAGCAAACTGTTGGCGGCCCCGACGTTGTAAGTTTGGCCTTCCGTAAAGGGGTGAAATAGCTGGAGTTCGAGCGGGAGCAGTGCTTGGCGTAGGTAAAAATAGAGGTTCTGCCCGGCTTGGGTGATGAGGTTGAGGTCTTCGGGTCTCGCTGCTAGCGCGTTGCCCGACTGCGTCCAGACGCCGACGAAAATCGCGACACAGCCAAGTGGCAGCACCCGATTATAATCGTGAAGCTGCAAGGTCTTGCGCTGGTATAATATCACCAGTGCCAGCAATAGGGGCAGGACGAGTGCTGCCGGATGCAGGAGCACGCTGATCACGGTGAGCAGTAGCATCAGAAGGAAGTCTCTGACATCGCGGTTGCGAATACCAAAATAGAGGCTGGCCAGAATAAAGACGAGGCCGACAAGTTGATTGCGATAGCCGGGCCAGTAGAGCGTTTGCAGGACTGCAGGATGGAGGGCAAAGACCAGCGCGGCGGCATAGGCGCCGTAAAGCTTGAGGCTTTCGAGAACTTTGAGCAGCAGGAGTGCCGCTGTCAGATGCAGCAGCAAATTAATCAGCCGGTGTGCTGCCGCCGGGGGCAGGGGGAGTCGCGATTCGGCAAAATAGCTTGTCAGTGTCAATGGGTCGTGTCGCCGGATGGTCTCGATTTGCCAGGCCTCCTGCCAGTCTTCCATCGAGGCAAAGGCCGTGCGCTCGACTTCGTCATACTCGGACCAAAGTAAGTCGGACTGTAAGCTCGGTGCAAAGGCCAGCAGGGTAAGTGCGATTAGAAATATGATGGCCCCGAGCCCGGCGCGCCGCGGTTCTTTAGCTTTGGAGGAGGAACCTGCCTTGGATGAGCGGTGCTCCATCATGGTGGGCGGTATGATGAGATCACCTTGCCGGGGCCGGGTGCTCTGCGGTGCTGCGCTATCTTCGGCCATCAGTCTTCGATTGCGTAGGTGTCGATGGAGTGGCCCCGTCGAGCCACCGCTTGCTTGAGGGCCTCCATGTCCAGTCGGGCCCCGGGAGTGATTTCGTTGGCGGCATACCAGCCTCGATTGGTTTCAATCGCCATCAGAATTTGTGCGCTGCGAGAGGCCACGCCGGTCTCGTCGTGGGGAAAAAGCTGGTGTATTTCCAGCAACCGGCCGCTGGCGTCGAGGTAGCCGATATCGAGCGGGATTTGGGTGTTTTTCATCCAGAAGCTCTGCTGCCCTGCACGCGAAAAAAGAAAGAGCATGCCGGAGTCGGGTGGCAGGCTCTCGCGGAACATGAGCCCCTTTTGGTGTTCGGACGGGGTGAGTGCGAGTTGCAGGTGGAGGGTGCTGTCGCCGATCTGGATCGGAAAATAGTTATCCGGGCCCGCCGTCGCCTGGGTCGTTTCGTTAGAGGGCTTGCAAGCAACGAGTGAGAGAGCACCCAAAACTAAGACAAGCCTGAGTAACGAAGCCGGAATCAATGCTGTCTGTGATTGTTGTGGGTGATTGTGCATTGGAACAAGAGTATCGCCGAGGAATTTGCCCGATCGAGCCGTCCCTTTGCGAGTCCAAAAGTTTCGTAAATCTGTCCCGTCAAAATCGACGGAGCGCAAGCGGAGATGCTCGCAGTCCCGCCAGAGGGAAACATGCGGCGCATGTCGGGGACGCAGCAAATCGAAATCGGGATCGCCCAGTAGTCAGGGTGATTCATCCCCTGACCGAACGCCCAGCGGCAAGCGCACCTGTCGGAAAGGTCCCATCGTCCAACCACGCCCCCCCCCACCCAGCATACCGCTCGACAGAGCCATTTTGCGTGCTCGACAGTCCGCCACCCACGGCTCTAGGACTACATCTCAGCCCTCTATACGAGACGAATCAGCTCGCTCCACAATCCATTCTCTTGAACAATCATGATCGCATGAAAAGTAAATCCTCCACCATTCGATTGCTCTATGCCTCCTCCGATAACTGCGCAGATACTTTTTATCTGGGAGGTGTCTTCGTCCCGGACCCCTACCTGTCCATTATCACCTCAAAGAAATCGTATGCGGTCGTCAATCGCCTGGAATACAGTCGGGTGCGGGCCAAATCGA
>PXBU01000037.1 GCA_003566795.1 Puniceicoccaceae bacterium
AGCGCGTTGATCTCGGTCTCTGTCATTTTGTGTGCCGGGTCGAAATGCTTGACCGAGCGTCGTTCGCGAATGGCTGATAGTGTATCCATGTTTGCAATTTCTGTCGGCTTATCGGCAGAGGTCAAGCTGGTGTCAATGAAAGCCTATGTTCAGAGGGCAGAGGACAGAAGACAGAAGACAGAAGACAGAGGGCAGAGGACAGAGGTCAGGGGACAGAGGACAGAGGTCAGAAGACAGAAGACAGAAGACAGAGGACAGAGGGCAGAGGACAGAGGGCAGAGCTCAGATATTGAGGTTTAGAGCGGTACGAAAAATTCGTTAGTCGCCGTTTGGGTAAAGCATGAAGTTATCTTATCAGCTCTCCTTGATTGCGCTTCCTGGCTGCAGTCTGTTAGGTTTTTGTGCTTCCCACGTTACACTTAAAGTGAGTCATCCAATTACCATCGTCTGGCTGCGGCAGGATCTACGCTTGCAGGATAATTCCGCTCTCAAGGCGGCGGTCGATGCTGGTGGTCCTATCCTGCCGGTTTTCATCGAGGACCGGGATGTGGCTGGTGAGTGGGCACCCGGTGGTGCTTCGCGCTGGTTTCAGCACCGCGCGCTGGAGTCGCTGGAGAAATCGCTGAGCCAAGCCGGCGGGCGGCTCTACTACATGAAGGGTGAAAGTATGGCTGCGTTACGGGAGTTAATCGAGGCGACCGGCGCTGCGCGGGTTTTTTGGAATCGTCGCTATGGGGGGCGCTTGCGCGCGCGTGATGCTGAAATCAAGCGGGAGCTACGGGAAGCGAAGCTGGAGGTGGAGAGCTTTAACAGCCGTCTGTTGAACGAACCGCACACGGTGAGCGCAGGCGGCGGGCAGCCTTACAAGGTGTATACGCCTTATTGGAAAAAAGTAAAAGACCGCCGCCTTGAGCCACCGGTCGAGATCGATTTGCAAGCAGCACAGTTCTTCGATCAGCAAGCGCTTGGTTGCCAACTGGAAGACCTGGAGCTCCTGCCGCAGCACCCGTGGCACAAAAAACTGGCGAACTACTGGGAGGTTTCACCAGACGCTGCGATGAAGCAGCTGGATACTTTTTTGGCGGCGGCGGTCGAGGGCTACGATACGAATCGGGATTTGCCGATGATGGCGGGGACTTCGCGGCTGTCGCCTTATTTACATTGGGGCTTGATTGGGCCGCGTCAGGTGATGCAGCGACTGCGTGCCGCGCATGACCTTCGGGCGCAAGGGCCGCAGGTTTACGCCAAGGAGATTTATTGGCGGGAGTTTGCCTACAATGTGCTCTACCATTTTCCGCATACGCCGAATCGAGCGTTACAAGAGAAATACGCAGACTTCCCCTGGGAAAGCCAGCCGACGTTGCTGCGGCGTTGGCGGCTGGGGCAGACCGGCTACCCGATCGTCGATGCAGGCATGCGTGAACTGTATGAGACCGGCTGGATGCACAACCGGGTCCGCATGATCGTTTCCTCGCTGCTGGTAAAGCATTTACTGCAGGACTGGCGGGACGGCGCGCGTTGGTTCTGGGAGACACTGGTCGACGCGGACTTGGCCAGCAACACCCTCGGCTGGCAGTGGAGCGGAGGCTGTGGTGCCGATGCGGCTCCGTATTTCCGCATCTTCAATCCGATGACGCAGGGCAAAAAGTTCGACCCCGATGGGGACTACGTGCGCCGCTGGGTGCCTGAGTTGGCACAGCTACCCGCAAAATACATTCACGAGCCCTGGGAGGCTCCCGAAGGTATCCTGCAGCATGCGGGCTGTCGCCTGGGAGAGGACTACCCCGAGCCCATCATCGATCATAAAGCAGGGCGCGCGCGTGCGCTAGCTGCTTTCGACGAAGTAAAAAATCGCTAGTATGCAATCAAACAGGTTTTTTGAAGGAATAGCTCGTAGCGACTGGCTTTATGCCAGGATCGAGCTTTTCCGCATAGCAAGCCTGTTCAGATCGAGACTTCGGCAAGCTCTGCTCAGGCGGGATAAACCCTCTCGCTACATAAAAAAATATATTTGATCCTCCAATAGTATGTCTGTTCGCAAGCTCATCGTCGTTTTTGGTGACCAGTTGGATGTGCAGTCGGCGGCCTTCGATGGCTTTGACCAAGCGCGTGACCTCGTCTGGATGGCCGAGGTGGCGGAGGAGTCCACCCATGTCTGGACGCACAAGCAGCGCATCGTGATTTTCCTGGCGGCCATGCGCCACTTCCGGGATGTGTTGCGGCAGCGCGGCGACCGCGTCCACTACACGCAGCTGGATGATGCCAAATCGACGAACACCTTGTTTGAACGGCTGGGGATGGATCTGCGCGCCTTATGCCCGGAGCAGGTGATTGCCTGCCGTCCCGGTGAGTGGCGGGTGTTGGACGGGTTGCGGCAGGTGTGCGAGGAAAACTCGGTGGCGCTGGAGGTTCGCGAAGACCGGCACTTTTACACCACGCCAGAGGATTTTGAGGCGCATGCCGCGGGGCGAAAGAGCCTGCGGATGGAGTTTTTCTATCGGGAACTGCGCAAGCGGTTCAAGGTGCTGATGGATCAGGACGGCAAGCCCGAGGGTGGTGACTGGAACTTCGACAAGGCGAACCGTGGTAGTTTTGGCCGGAACGGGCCGGCGGATCCCGGCGCGGGGCCGGGGCATCGGGCCGACGCGATTACGCAGGAAGTGATCGAACTGGTAAATCGCCGCTTTGCCGATCATCCAGGCTCGCTGGAGCGTTTCAACTGGGCGGTCACCCGTGAAGAAGCCCAACGGGATTTAAAGAAATTTATCACCGAGCGCCTGCCGACTTTTGGCAAGTATCAGGATGCCATGTGGCGTGAGGAGCCCTGGCTCTACCACTCCTTGATCAGCTCGTCGCTTAATTTGAAATTGCTCCACCCCCGCGAGGTGGTCGATGCGGCGGAGGCCGCCTACCACTCGGGGCATGCGCCCATCGCGGCGGTGGAGGGCTTCATCCGGCAAATCCTCGGCTGGCGTGAATATGTGCGCGGCATCTACTGGTCATCCATGCCCGAGTATCTTGAGCGCAATGCGATGGGTGCCGGGGAGGAGCTGCCCGACTTCTACTGGACGGGCAAGACCGAGCTCGAGTGCCTGCGCCAGTCGATCGGCCAAACCCTGGAGCACGGCTACGCGCACCACATCCAGCGGCTGATGGTGACCGGGCTCTACGCGCTCCTGCTCGGCGTGCAACCGAAGCGCGTGCACCAGTGGTATTTGGCGGTTTACGTCGATGCGGTCGAGTGGGTGGAGCTACCCAACACACTGGGGATGTCTCAATACGGCGATGGCGGTCTGATGGCCTCCAAACCCTATGTGGCCACCGGTAAATACATCCAGAAAATGAGTAATTATTGCCAGAGCTGCCCGATGGATCCGGGCAAGCGGACCGGCGAGGATGCCTGCCCCTACACGACGCTCTACTGGGACTATCTCCTGCGCCATGAGAAAAAACTGCGCCAGAACCAGCGTATGAGTTTGCAGGTTCGTAATTTGGATCGAATCTCGGTGGAAGAGAAAAAAGCGATTCGCCAACGCGCTGCGGAGGTGCGAGAAAATCCCAATCTAAAATTTGCCCTGTCATCATGAGCTCAAACAAAACTATCCTCGTCACTGGAGCGACTGGCCTGATTGGTCAGGCACTGTGTCCAAAACTCGAAGCGCAGGGGCATACCGTGCGTTCGCTCTCGCGCTCATCCGGGGATTTCCGCTGGAATCCGGCGCAGGGCAAGATCGATCCCGCCGCCTTAGCCGGTGTCGATACGGTGGTTCACTTGGCTGGCGAGTCGGTGGCCCAGCGCTGGACCGCTGCCGCCAAGCGCCGGATTCTCGACAGTCGATTGGCGAGCTCCTCGCTGCTGGTGCAGGAGATTTTGAAGTGCGAGCAGCCGGTTAGCTACATCAGTGCGTCGGGGATCAACTTCTATGGCTACCAAAAATCGCAACCGGTGGATGAATCGGCCGAGTCCGGCGAGGGCTTCTTGGCCGAGGTCTGTCGGCACTGGGAGGGCGCGGCAGATCGGCTAGGCGCAGCCGGGCACCGCTGTGTCTTTGTCCGCACCGGGGTGGTGCTCAGCCCCCGGGGCGGGGCATTGGCCAAGATGCTGCCGCCTTTCAAAGCGGGCGTCGGCGGGAAGGTCGGCTCGGGGCAGCAGATGATGAGCTGGATCAGTCTGAACGACTTGGTCCGTATTTACCTACGCTGCGTCGAAGATGCCACGATTGCCGGACCGCTTAATGCGGTCGCTCCCGAGGCAGTGAGCAATCTGGAATTCACCCAGGCAATGGGTGCCGCCCTGAAGCGCCCGACAGCGGTGCCGCTTCCCGCATTTGCGGTCAAATTAATGTTCGGCGAAATGGGGCGGGAGACGCTGCTGTCGGATCTTCAGGTGCTGCCGGCCCAGTTACAGGCGATGGGCTTTGGCTGGGAGCACGAACGCATCAACGATGCCCTGGACGAGCTGCTGCAATCATGAGCGAAACCGATGTTTTAGTCATAGGAGCCGGCGTATCCGGTCTGTTGTGTGCCAGCCAGCTACAGGATGCTGGATTGAAAGTGCGGGTGGTGGACAAAGGGCGCGGCCCGGGCGGGCGGATCAGCACGCGGCGTCAGGCCGATGCCCGCTTCGATCATGGCGCCCAGTTTTTTACGGTGCGTGATGCCCGTTTTCAGGCTTTTGTGGACCAATGGATGCAGGCTGGAGTCGTACGCGAGTGGTTCCGGCACTCCCCGGAGGACTCAAACCCGCAAGGCTATCCACGTTACTGCGGGATGGAGGGGATGGCCAGCGTTCCCAGGTATCTGGCGACTCAACTCGATGTGGCTTGCGGTGAGCGCATCACCGAGCTTTCGCGTAACATCGACGTTTGGATTGCTACTTCCGCATCGGGTGCCCGCCTGGCTGCCCCTTATCTGCTATTGTCGACGCCCTTGCCGCAGGCACTGGCACTTTTGGATACCTCCGGTTTGGACTATGCCGGTAACGACAAAGCGGCCCTGAGGCGCATACGCTATGCCAAGGCTCTCACCACCATGGCGATCCTCGATGGGCCGAGTGCCTTGCCGCAAACGGGCTTCGTCAAATTACTGCAAAAGCCACTCGCGTGGATCGCTGATAACAAATTAAAGGGGATCTCGCCGCATGCGACTGCTGTGACAATACATTCCGACGCTGAATTCGCCGAGCAGCACTGGGGCTCCCCCGATGAGACCTGCGGCCCGCTGATGCTAGAGGCTGCCGAGCAGTGGCTTGGATCGCCCGTGCGGGAATATTGCTGCCACAGATGGGGATTTACCACGCCGCTCAACCCATGGCACGAGAAACATTATACCAATCCGGCGATCAAGCTTACTCTGGCTGGCGATGCCTTTGGCGGGGCCCGGGTGGAAGGAGCTGCGCTCTCTGGTATCGAGGCGGCGGAGGCCATTCTTCACCGTTGAGGGATCAATCTACGCGGGTCGTAGGGGATGAGATTGCGCGGATCACCACCAGGTATCAAATTGCGCGGATCGTAGAGCGAACGCCACTGCTGCTCTTCCGGCGTTCCGGTAAGTTCGAACTCCAGAATGTTGGGGATCGGGCGCATGAGGGTTTCCTTGAGACGGCGAATGTGGGAATCCGGATCTCCGGTATTGCCGAAAGGAAAGACACTGACGCGCATCGCCAGCGCGTGATTCTCCAGCCTCATGCTACCCAGTGCCTCAATACGGGTGCGCGGGCCATTGATCTCCAGATCTTTGAAGCGAACCAAGCCGTCCTCCAGCTTAAAGTCCGCGTGCATTTGATTGAGCGAGAAGGAGGTGA
>PXBU01000025.1 GCA_003566795.1 Puniceicoccaceae bacterium
GCCGGGCAATGTGAAAATTGCAAAAAAGGAATCTGGCCTTGGTAAGGCTTCCGTAGTCAATGTCAGCCAAGTTCTCACCCTGGATCGCACACTTCTAACTGAACAGGTCCGACGACTATCCGACAAGAAAATGGTCGAAATAGATCAAGGCCTTCGGGCGGTCCTTGGGCTGTGACACCCAACAAAATGCTCAAGCGGACGCGGGGTAAGTGCCGGGCCGGCAAAGCCGGGCGGGTTTCTTGGCCGCGCCGGTTAAGCCAAGCGTTAGCTGAGAGGATAGATCGAGAGAATGGAAGTGTTGCCAGTACAAAATGACAAACCCTCGACCGTGTTCATATTTGGTGCTGGCGCTTCTTATGCTGATGGCGTTCCATTACAGGCAGATATACTGCCTCAGATAATTAGAGATACAGACCCACAGCTTAAAAACTCAGATACAGCAAAGCGCCTTCGTAAGTTTCTTACTGAGCATTTTGCTCAAGGTGAGCAAGCGCCATCTCTTGAAGAAGTGTTCGGTTTCATTGAGTTCTTTATCAAGAATGAAATCTCGTTATCTCGAGAGTGGGGAGTAAAAGAGCTTCTGGAGATAAAGGCAGATTTCACCAAAGTCGTACACTACCTAATCAGCAAGAATACGAAGAGAAGCGAGCTATTTGGAGAATTTTGGCGAAAGATCGCCAAAATAGATCCAGAGGTTGGTGTCATCACAACAAACTATGACACTCTAGCCGACGAAGCTTTTGATTCAATATATCCTGAATGCTTAATTGACTACTGTCTTGACTTTGTGAATTTTAGGCATCCAGAAGCAGGGGTACCGTTTGATTGGTGGATTGACCCGAAAAAGCCCACCGAAAACTTTGGTTATAGCAAGGTCACTAGAATTAAACTAATCAAGTTACACGGTAGTCTGAATTGGAAGTACTGCTCATGCTGCGGACAAATCGGGCTTACACCTTGGCAGCACGAGTTCAATCTCAAGCTCGACTCGTTTAGGTCATTTATGGATACCCAGGTGACAGAGTGCCCCTTTGATGGGAATCGGCTCTCTTCCTTACTTCAAATGCCAACGCATATCAAAAGCAACCATAACTTTATCTTCAGCAAGCTTTATGATGAGGCATCATATCTAGTGGGTAACGCTAAACAACTAGTTTTTATTGGATATTCGTTTCCTGAGGCTGATGTTCATATCCGTGCATTGATAAGGCGGTGTTTTTCGGACGATGGCAAAATTATTGTTATCAATAAAAGCCGAGCTAAAGACCTCAAGCACAGGTATGAAGGGTTGGCAAAGAATGTCGATTACCATGAATATACTTTTGAGCGCTTTGTGAAATCTAAAGTTTTCGATGAGCTGCTTTCAGCTAACAAGGCGCTGCAGGGGACGGCTCGCTTCGCGAGCCGCTCCTGAGCTTAGCGTTAGGGCAAAGCAGATCTAGAACAAACTATGAATCCAAGCACACGAAATGCGCTGATTTCTATTGCAAGCTGTCTGCTCCTCGGATTGGTGGCTGCTGCACTCTATTATGCTATTACTGTTCAGATGATGACTAGCGGGGTTCAACCAGTCGACCCCTCAGTTGCAGATGATGATATGAATTATGTGTCGGTTTCATTCTTTCAGAGATTCATCGCCCCCTTCACCTACTGGTCCCCCTGGGAGTTCTGGTGGAGGGATTTTCCTTTTTTCTCGGGAGTTGCGTTTCTTGGTATGGCTTTGGGCTTTCTGCTTGGAAAGACAGGAAGACAGGGCGGGTAATTGTCAATTTGCTACAGAAGCCGGCCTCATTGCCCTAACAAAGGGTTCAACCGGACGCCGGAAAGCTCCACGGCGGCAAAGCCGGGCGAGCTCAGTGGCGGCGCCGGTTAACCCAAACGTTAGGCAAGAGCCAGAATCAAATGCCAATGGAAACTAAGGAAGCCTTTAGAAAATTGATGCCAGAGTTTCTTGGGGTTTTTCTAGCAGTACTTCTAATGGGAATTGTTCTAGTCACTGGAAAAGTGCTGGTGGATGGGATTCCACTTACCTTTTCTGACATAGTTCAATTCCTCACGTTAGTTGTAATATCAGCTGCCCTATTTGTCGCAATTTGGGTTCAAAGGCGTAAGGAAAAGTTTGACAGATCCCTAGTCTATTTGAAGAACGGAATTGAATTAGTTGAAAAAGCGAAGCGTGTGCTAATCCGCGATGACGGTTCGGTCTCAAATCATCGTGTTGATTGGGTAACAGCAGCCAGGCTGATTTCAAGATGTCAATTAATCGTCGACCAAATTGACCTTGATCCCCATAAACGAATCTTTGAATCAACACACGACTACTTCCGGCATGATCTTGGCGAAACGCTTAGGAAAGACAAAGGCTTCCAAAATCCAGCGTTCTTCCTAGGTGCCGAGGATACTGAAAAGTCTCTAGGTGAAGCCGCATGTGACCCTAATGAACCGTCTGATACACGCAAGTGGATTCCTAGAGAAATTGTCTCGACGATTATCCGTTTTATACAGTACCCGCCTGGCTATGACGATCCCCTTTCCAAATCCACGCCACTAAACAAGGAAGAGCTCGAAAAGCTATGGCTCGATGAATACCAGGCAGTTATGACGTATCTGCAATTTCGGGATCGATTCTACAAAGTGGGCGGAAAGGTCAACGGACGTACTAGAAACGGTGATATCGAAAAAGATCTCACGCCAAATCAAATTGACTCGGAGATGAGAGGTGTTCACGGGGTGTTTTCAGAATGGTAGTCCTGCCTAACAAAAGCGTCAACGCGGACCGGCTTTTCCGCTGGCGCTCCAAAGCCGGCCGGTTACGCTAAACGTTAGATTTCAGAGAAGCAAAATGGGAAAACATCTGCCCGAACGTCAAAAGTGGCTAGAGACTGCTCTTCAAGGACTAGCGTTCTGGATCGGCCATCGGCATTCGCTTTATAGGCATTATCCGCTGCCCGAAGGCGCGCTTGTCGCTGAGGCTTGCAATCTGATTCAGGCCAACATTCCGGACTCTATGGTTCTATTCCCGGAATGTATGTATCGGAATCTTGTAGCAGAAGGCATCCAACTACAGGGAATAGGGAACCAAGCAAGAGCGGATCTGGTGGTATGTGAGTCTGTTGCCAAGTCTATTGGGCGCGATGGCAACCTCTCTCAGCATGTGCGTTTTGTAATGGAGATGAAACGAGGCGGCTCGAACGTTCAATCTATAAACACGGATCTGATTCGGCTTCACACTTTGTTAGAGAGCTCTCCTGCCGACGTTCGAGCTTTTTTGATTATTGTGGCGGAATCACGAGCTCCAAGGTAAGCGGTCATTCTAGGCCGTTCTTCCCTGGGCTTCGTTGGCCCAGTAATCTGCTCCCGAACTCAACCAGGAGCAAATCATGTCCAAATCCACCCGTATTCGCCGCACGCCTGATCAATGGCGCGAACTGATTGCCGAGCAGGCTGCCAGCGCAATGAGCCAGGAGGCCTTTTGCAAGCACAAGCGATTGGCGCTGAGCACATTCGCGAACTGGAAGCGTCGTCTTGGATTAATGTCGGCGGATCTGAAGCCATGTGCACCTGACCCCTCGGCATGGATCGACTTGAGCAGCCTTGGCGTCAACAGCAGCGGTGGCTGGACCATCGAGCTTGATCTGGGCGATGGTGTTTGTCTGCGCTTGAGGCGTGGCTGATGTTCTTCCCGGAAGACCGTGTGCGGGTGTGGCTGTATGCGCACCCGACCGATATGCGCAAGCAATTCGATGGGCTGGCTGCGCTGGCACGTAACCAGCTGGATGAAGACCCGATGAGTGGCCATCTGTTCGTGTTCATCAACCGGCGTCGGACGTACATGAAGGTCTTGTACTTTGATCGTGGCGGCTATTGCCTGTGGTGCAAGCGACTGGAGCAAGGCCAGTTCAACTACAACGCCCAGCGTGGTGAGAAACAGGCCTTGAGCTGGACGGACCTGAAGCTGTTGCTGGATGGCGTTGAAGTACAGAAATCGCGCCAGTTCAAGCGCTATCAGCATCCATCGGCAAAGGCACCGCGATATAATGCAGCCCATGGTTGAAGCGGCTTCCAAGGGCACTACCTCGCAACGCGATTACGCGCAGTTGCAAGCGGCCTATGAATCGCTTCAGCAAGAGCATGAGTCGACTAAACAACGTTACGATGAAGAGCTTGAATCACTTAAGCAGCAACTTGCGTGGTTCAAGCGCCAAGTCTTTGGTCCCAAGTCTGAGAAGCGCCTGGTCGATCAGGCGGCGCATAGCGGCCTTTTGTTCGAAGCACTGCCGTCCTCAGATGAACCGGCACCGACAGAGCAAATCAGTTACACCCGTCGCAAGGGTACCAAGGACCGCGGTGATGCGGTCACCGATACCGGCCTGCGCTTCAGCGAAGACGTGCCGGTTGAAGTCATCCATGTAAAAGCCCCTGAAGTCGAGGCGATCCCGGAGGAACATCGGGAACTGATCGATGAGAAGGTCACTCGCCGACTGGCCCAGCGCCCCGGTAGCTATGTGGTGCTGGAGTATCGCCGGCCAGTGGTCAAGGACAAGCGTACCGACCAGCTGCATACGGTTCCGGCACCGATCAACGTGCTGGAAGCCAGCTTTGCTGATGTCAGCTTCTTAGTCGGGATGCTGATCGACAAGTTCTGCTATCACCTGCCGCTGTATCGCCAGCATCAGCGCCTGGCCATGAGCGGCGTCACGGTCAGCCGCAGCACGCTGACCCAACAGGTCGAGCGCGCCATTGCCCTGCTCAAGCCGATTTACGACGCACAACTGGCGCACATCCTGCTATCGAAAGTGCTGGCGATGGACGAGACGCCGATCATGGCGGGGCGCGGCAAGCCGGGCAAGATGAAGCAGGCTTGGTTCTGGCCGGTGTATGGGCAAGATGATGAGGTCTGCTTCATCTATGCGCCCTCCCGAGGCAGCAAAGTGGTCACCGAAGCGCTGGGCGAGCACTTCGATGGCACGTTGGTGACTGACGGGCACTCAGCCTATACCTGCTATGTGGACAAACGACCGGCGGTGACCCATGCCAACTGCTGGGCACATGCTCGGCGCAAGTTCGATGCGGCCCTGAAAGAGGACCCGAAAGCAGCCAATCAGGCGCTGGCACTGATCGGCCAGCTTTACATAATCGAAGAACACATCCGCAAAAAGCAGCTGAATGGTGAGCAAAAGCTGGACTGGCGAACCAGGCACAGCGTACCCATCGTGAAGGACTTCTGGGCCTGGTGTGATCAGCAGCGCCAGCGGATGGACCTGGCCAAGTCCAGCCCACTCCTCAAGGCACTGGGCTATGTGAACGGACGTCAGGCCGCCCTGGAGGTGTTCCTGAGTGATCCGGATGTCCCCATCGACACCAACCATCTGGAGCGGGCCCTGCGGCCGATCCCGATGGGTCGGAAGAACTGGTTGTTCAGCTGGTCTGAGGTCGGCGCGCGCCATATCGGTGTGATCCAGAGCTTGCTGGTCACCTGCCGGCTGCATGAGGTCAACCCCTACACCTATCTGGTCGACGTGCTACAGCGCGTCGGCCAGCATCCGGCCAGCCGCGTGGATGAACTAACGCCTAAAGCCTGGAAAGAGAGGTTCGCGGCAAACCCGCTTGTATCAGACCTGCAGAGGGGCGGTCAATAACGGTCTGGAATGACCGGTTACTTTACCCCAGCTGTCTGGAGAAGGGCCTGAAGTCCGAGCGCGCGCTGCGCCTGGCGCTGGCTGAAGCCTACGTTCAGGGCGTGTCGACCCGGAAGATGGCCAAGCTGACTCAAGA
>PXBU01000457.1 GCA_003566795.1 Puniceicoccaceae bacterium
GGCATCCGTGCTCGGACCTTGGTTGAGCGCGGCAATTTTGGCCATCACGATCGCCTCCCGCGTGGGGTCATAATAATCGGCCCCGCGGGCATGCTTGATACGGCCAATCTCGCTGGCGTGTTTCACCCGGTCGTTAAGCAGATTGACTATCTTCCGGTCAAGTGCATCCACCAGTTCTGGATCGGTCGCCTGGGCGTTGGGGGCGAGACCGGCCAACATCAAGGTGCGATAGATCGCCTGCAAACTATCGTTGCTGAGTGGACCCGAATTAAAGCGGATTACTTTTTCCAGCACCTGCGCTTCGCTGTAACCCCCTTCTTTTTGGACGCGCTCGTTGAGTAAACTGACAAACTGCTGGTCGATCACATCGATCGCGCTGCGGTGTCGCTGCATTTCTGAACTGATGTCCTCGTTCATGAGCTCTATTTTTCCTCCGTTTGAGCAATCTCGTCGGCGGCATCGCTCTCGGCGTTTTCCTTTTTCCAGTCGATCTCGGCAAACTCCTGATCCAGTGGCAGCTCTTCCGGATCCGGCTCGCTAGCCAGGCCAACATCCCGGTCGGAGATCTCTTCGACCGGCTCATCGCTATGGCGCATCCATTCATCCAGTTGCTGGTTGGTCAGCACATCCGAAGCCGGTAACTCATCCAGTTCCTTGATGCCGGTAAATTCGAGGAACTTATCCGTGGTGCCATACTGGATCGGTCGCCCCGGAAGTTCGGCCCGGCCCGTCACATGGACCAGTTCGAGTTCGAGCAGTTTGTTAAGTGCGCTGTCAACGGAGACACCACGGATCGCCTCCATCTCGGCCCGGGTGACCGGTTGCCGGTAGGCGATGATCGACATGGTTTCCAGCGCCGCCGGGCTGAGCTTCATCGGGCGCGGCTCTCCACGTAACAGGCGCACGAACTCGGCGTATTGAGGCGCGGTCACGAGTTGAAAGCCGCTGGGCCCCTCGGTGATCCGGTAGGCCCGGTCCTCCACCTCCGCCGCATCGGTCAAGGCCGACAAAGCCTCACCAATCTCCGCCTGCGTAATCAGCGCGGGCAGCTCGATCTCACTGGCGTCCTCCTCGGCGGATTCCATCGCCTCCTCCGCTGCCTTGACGGCCTCTTCATGCTGGCGGGCAAACAGCTTCACCAAATCCTTCAAAGAGATTGGTTCCGAAGTGGAGAGCAGCAGTGCCTCGAGTGTCTTCTGGATATTAATTTCCATGTGTGTGTGTGACTGAAAGACCTTAAATCTGTATTGTAGAGCAAAAAGGGTATTGTCGAATTATTCGCAATTGATTGAATTAAACTTTTTACTGCAACGAGAAACACCCGCAGGCCACATTTAATTACCACCACACCATGCCCAACCAGAATACACGCCCCCACTCTTCCATTGTTGTCGACGGCAACGACCGCGCGGCCGCACGCGCCATGCTGCGAGCTGTCGGCTTCGAGGATGCCGACTTCCAAAAGCCGCAGGTCGCGGTGGCCAGCTCAACCAGCGACATGACCCCCTGCAACGTCCACCTCGGCGAACTGGCGGACCACGCCCGCCGGGGTATTGATGCCAACGGCGGCAAATCGATCCGCTTCGACACCATCACCGTAACTGATGGCATCTCCATGGGCACCAAAGGGATGCGCTACAGTCTCGTCTCGCGCGACGTCATTGCGGATTCGATCGAGACCGCCGTGGCGGCGGAGGGCTTCGACGGACTGGTCGCCATCGGCGGCTGCGACAAAAACATGCCGGGCTGTATGATCGCCATCGCCCGCTTGAACCGCCCCGCCGTCTTTGTTTACGGCGGCACTATCCTGCCTGGCTTTCGGCCCAAGGATCAGGAGGAAGAATGCCACCCGATGGATATCGTCTCGGTCTTCGAAGCCATCGGCCAACACGCCAAAGGCGAACTGACGAACGAACAACTCAAGGAGGTTGAGAAATACGCCATCCCCGGCCCCGGCTCCTGCGGCGGCATGTATACCGCCAACACCATGGCCAGCGCAATCGAAGCACTCGGCATGAGCCTGCCCGGCAGCAGTGCACAAGCAGCCATCAGCGAGTCGAAGCGCAAGGATTGCGAAATGGCCGGTGCCGCCGTCGTCAAAATGCTGGAACAGGGCATCAAACCACGCGACATCATGACCCGCCAAGCCTTTGAAAACGCGATCATGACCTGCCTCGCACTCGGTGGCTCAACCAACCTGATTCTGCACCTGCTGGCCATCGCCCACTCGGCGGATGTCCCACTCAGCATCGACGACTTTAAGGAAATCGGCGAACGCATCCCCCTGCTGGCCGACGTCAAACCCTTCGGCAAATACAGCATGAACCATCTCATCCGCATCGGTGGCATCCGCCCGATGATGAAGCTGCTGCTCGACCGCGGCTTGCTGCATGGCGACTGCCTGACCGTGACCGGTGAGACCGTCGCCGAGTCACTCGCTGATGTGGCACCCTATGGCAAATTCCCCGAGGAGCAGGACATCATCCACCCCTGGGAGCAGCCGATCAAGGACAGCACCCACCTGCGCATCTTGCGCGGCAACCTGGCACCCGCAGGCGCGGTGGGCAAAATCACCGGCAAGGAGGGTCTGCATTTCAAGGGCACGGCTAAAGTTTACGAGGGCGAGGAAGAGGCCCTGGTCGGCATCCTGCGCGGCGACGTGGTGGCCGGTGATGTCGTGGTGATTCGCAATGAAGGCCCGGTCGGCGGGCCCGGCATGCGTGAGATGCTCTCCCCCACCAGCGCGGTGGCGGGTCGCGGACTGATCAAGGAAGTCGCCCTCATCACCGACGGCCGCTTCTCCGGCGGCAGCCATGGCTTCGACGTGGGCCACATCACACCCGAGGCCGCCTGCGGCGGACCCATCGGTATCGTTCAAAACGGGGATACTATCGAGATCGACGCGGTTAAAAACACCATCGACCTGCTGATCGACGCAGCCGAGTATGCCGCCCGGATGGAAGCCTTCCAGCCCACCGGCCCCGGTGAAACACGCGGCGTGCTCGGCAAATACGCCAAACTCGTCGCCTCCGCCTCCGAGGGTGCCGTCACGGATAAGGATTTGTGAGGGATCAACCTTAAAAGAGCAGCCAGGGGACGGAAGACAGAGGTTTGGTGACTGATAGCTAATGACTGACGCTCATCGTAGCGGTGCGGTGCAAGCCGCCTGGACTGCCATAGTCGAATGAGGCCGATTGCACGTTTGCGGCCCGGACGGAGCCGGGCCCTCCCGCGACGCGGCCCGGACTGCTTGCGCCGCCGTAACCTGGTGCAGGCGTGAGTGGCTGAAACTACCTCCCCTTAAACAACGCCGCATCCAGGATCGACCACAGATGAATTATCCAGCCCAGCAGCACTACCCACAGTAACGCGGCCAGGACGAAGTGGAGCACTGCCATCAGCAAGCGACCTTGCACCAATTGCCCCAGCCCCGGAATGAAAACACTACAGAGTGCGGCGATGACGTTTCCTGCGGATCCTTGATTGGCCATAATTAAAAAGAGTTTAAAAGCGGATCGTCAGTCGACCAGCATCGATCCGCAAGCGCAAAAGGTGGCCGCCTGGAAGCGCGTGAATTCAACGATGAAACACAGCTCAAACAGCCACAAAAAGAACTCTGTGGTTATTCAATTTCTTTTCCTTTTTGCGGGGTGAGGCGGCGTGATGGTATAAAATCAGATTCTGTCGTGCTGATTATCGATCATGCTGAACAAATCCTCCGGTAAAAGTTGTTGCCATCCATAGGCTAACGCTGCCTACTTATCCGTCATGACACCATCCCTAAAAACCCTCCTAAGTGCCTGCTTGATCGCGGCAATCGTCCCCGGCACCATCGCCTCGGCCAACTTCAAAGACGCCCAGCAATACATCGATCTCGATGGCTCACTGATGGGCTACATTGATTTTGAGGGGGACGGAGAATATATCGGAACCGCCCTGAATGAAATTTATCGGGAGGTGCAGCTCAACAATCTGGCTCTCGCCTTTCTGCCGCTCGACTTCAACCATCTCATTGATAGCCTGGGCTTCGGATCGGTGAAGGCTTTTGCGCTCAGCTCGAAAAATGTGGAACCGGGTCTCTACCGAAACCGCTCGGTAACCCTGATGCAAGGGGAAGGAACCGGGCTGTTTGATTTGTCCGGCACTGAGGCGAGCACCTTCACTGCGGCGAAGTTGGCTCCTGGCGATGCCACTGCTGCCCTGACCGTCAATATCCAGCTTGGATCCCTCAAGGAGACCGCCGTCGCCCTGCTGCAACCAATGATGGGGCCCGCGGCAGAAACCTTCGTCGCGGAATACCTGGCGGAGGCAATCCCCTCCACCAACATCAGTTACGCGGAGGCCTTGGACCTGTTATCGGGGCAATGGGACGGCTACTGGCGCCAATCAGGAGCCGATTTATTTGAGAACGATGTCCGCTTCTGGCTTCAGCTTGAAAATGCCGGCGAGTTATTGCATCGCGTCCGACCGCTAGTCGAAGAGATGGGTGTTTCATTCGTGGAAGATGCTGGTCGCATGGTGGCCGATTTCTCTAACCTTATGGGAGACGAGGCACCCTTCGCGCTTTTCTTGGAGTCCGCTGAAGACGGGGGCCCGCTTTTGATCTACACAGATCCGGAATGGACAGCCGCCAGTGTCGGCGCGGCATTGACCGACCAAGCTGCGTTTCAGAACCTGGCCGGTCGTTTGCCGGAAAGTGCCGTCAGCTTTTATTATGACGCTGGCACCGATATCGAGCACCTGCTGGAAATGCTGGAGGCCTTTCCAGCGGCGGCACCGTACAAAACGGCCGTCGAGAAAGCTGTCGACCTGCTGGTCGGCGGTTTCCTGGAGCCGAGCATGGCGGTGACTTATCTCGACGGCGATCACTGGGTCTCGGATGCCTATGCTGGCTATTCGACCAAACGGGTGGTCATGACGATCCCCGCCGCCTTTGCCATCGGCATTGGCTCTGCCGCCGCAATTCCGGCATTCAACCAGGTGCGCACGCAGTCGCAGGAGGCGACTGTTCGCAACAACCTAAGAATGATCGCGAGTGCCGCTGACCAGTATTTCCTCGAGAACGGGGTGACGGAAGTGCACATTGATGAACTCATTGGAGAAGGCGGTTATATTCGAGAGCTCAAGCCGGTAGCCGGCGAAAGCTACGAGGGGATGGCCATTAAGGCGGGTGAGCCGATCCGGGTGACGCTCGGCGATGGCACCGAAATGGTAATCGCATTCTGACGCTGTGGCGCAGTTGTTTGCTGCCGAGCACTCTCACGATGCGAGACTTCCCAAACGTAGGGGTGCTGCTTGCGGCACCCGCGAACGTGCGGAGGTGTTCCGTACGTTCGGGATTAGCCTCGTGCGCTCGCGGGCTTCCCCATTCGACAAAGCTCATGGTCAGAGACATAGGCAAGCCACTACGCGATGGATCGCTGTGACACGGGTCATTAGCATTCGCCATGCAGATTGAAAAATTTAAAGACGGCACTGTCGTGGCATCGCTACCGGCTCATCTCGTGGAAACCCTTATTTGCGGACAATTGGCCCGGACGCTTGTCTTTTGAGATTATACCGCTAGCTAAAACAGCATGAAGCTTCCAGGTGATCTGCGTTTGAGTCTGTTGCTGGTTCTGGCCGGAGTGGTTTTGGTCGGATGCCGTCCGGGCGGCGAACGGGACGATGCTTCAGCCGAACTCGTGCGGCCGGTGGTCTATCTCGACACGTCGCTGGGCCAGATGGCTTCCGAGCGCTCCTTTCCGGCGCGCATTGCGGCGGCGGATTTAC
>PXBU01000007.1 GCA_003566795.1 Puniceicoccaceae bacterium
GAGGAGGTCATGGCGTTGTTGGATATCGAAGCACCTTTTGCTGAAGTAGTGGACGTCGAGACGATGGGAGGTGACGATGACTGATCAGAGCTGGTTACTGCCCGCCATCGTCGGCAGCTCGCTGGGGCCGGGGATACTGATCTTCTTCTTACGCGAGGAACAGGTGGCCCCGCGGATCGCGCTGAACCTGTTTGGCGCGATCCTGAAGGTCCTGCTGGTGGGCGTCGCGATGCACGGATTTTTCCAAGGCGAGAACTATGAGTTCCGCTATGCGATCGCGGTGGACCTGGAATTTCATCTGCGGGTCGATGCCCTGGCTCTGCTCTTCTCCGTCCTGTCCAGTGTGCTCTGGCTGGTGACCACCTTTTACGCCATCGGCTACTTGAAAGGCTCCCCCAACCGGCGGCGTTTCTTCGGCTTCTTTAGCATCTGCGTCACCGCCAGCACCGGGATCGCGCTGGCGGGTAATGTCGTGACCTTCTTCATCTTCTACGAGTTCCTCACCCTGGCGACCTATCCGCTGGTGGTGCACCAAGGGACCAAAAAGGCACTGGAAGCGGGCCGCACCTACCTCTTCTACACCATCGGGGGCGGCACCGTGCTCTTCGTGGGAGTCGTCTGGCTCTTTGTATTGGCCGGATCCGTCGAGTTCGGGCAGACGGAGCTCTTGGGCGAGCTCTCGGGCGAGCAGCAATTGCAGTTGATGTTACTCTTCTGCGTTATCCTGAGTGGCTTGGCGGTCAAGGCCGCGCTGGTGCCACTGCATGGCTGGCTACCCGCCGCGATGGTGGCTCCAGCCCCAGTGAGTGCCCTGCTCCACGCGGTGGCCGTCGTCAAAGCGGGTGTGTTTGGTATCGTGCGTATCATTTACGATGTCTTCGGAATCGATCTGGTGCGGGATATGGGGATGCTGTATCCGCTGGCGGGGATAGCAGCCCTGACGATTGTGTTCGGATCGTTGCGCGCGATTGCGCAGGATGACTTAAAGCGGCGACTCGCCTACTCCACCGTCAGTCAGCTGGCTTATATCTCACTCGGCGTCGCATTAGGTGGCGGACTCGCAACTCTGGGAGCGCTGGTGCATCTGGTGCATCAGGGCGTGATGAAGATCACTTTGTTTTTCTGTGCGGGCATTATTGCGGAGACGGTAAAGGTTCACCGAATCAGCGAGATGAATGGCATCGGGCGACGCCTGCCGTTGACCATGGGGGCTTTCACCGTGGGGGCGCTGGGCATGATTGGACTCCCGCCGGTTGCCGGGTTTATCAGTAAGTGGTATCTCGGGCTGGGGGGACTGCAGGTCGGCTACGGCTGGGTGGTGCCGCTGCTGCTCCTGAGTAGCTTGCTCAATGCGATCTATTTTTTACCCATTCTCAAACGTGCCTGGTTCTGCCCGCCGGATGGGGAATGGGAGACCCACCGCAGCTCCCCTCGCTGGGAGACTCCCGGCATGTTGCTGTTTCCCGCGTTGATCACTGCCGCCTTATCGGTCGCGCTGGGCTTATTCGCCGCAAGCGATTGGACGGTCGTCAAAATCGCGCTAGAAATCGTTGAATCCTGGTTTCCACATCCATGATCCTGCTGACCATTATTCACCTACCAATTCTACTGGCCTGCCTAATTCCACTAATGAGAAGGCAGCCGGTGCTCTGTGGCTGGCTGGGAGCCCTCGCCGCGCTACCAGCAGGTGTGCTCGCTTGGTCCGGGCTGCTCTGGCCGGAGCTACTGTTTCCTGATCTCTTCCTCGGCAGTGTGCTGGTATTGGACCCCTTGCGCTTGGTCTTCCTCGCGCTCACCGGCACGCTCTGGACTACTGCCGGCTGGTATGCGCGCAGCTACCTGGCCGATGATACACAAGCCGAGCGCTTTCAATTCTTTTTCCTGCTGTCGATGGCCGGAAACTTTGGCCTGATTCTGGCGGCGGACCTGATCACCTTCTATGGATTCTTTGTGCTGATGACCTTTGCCTCTTACGGCCTGGTGGTGCACAGCGGAAATCAGGAAGCGCACCGGGCCGGACGAATCTACATCATCATGGGTTTGATTGGCGAGGTGCTGTTGTTGAGTGCCATGTTCTTGGCCGTCGATGCCACTGGGGGTGAGCTGCGGCTGGATGCGATCGCGCCCGCAGTGGGCGAGAGTGCGCAGCGGGGACTGATCTGCACGCTGGCTTTCCTGGGCTTTGGCGTCAAAGCGGGTGCGATTCCGGTGTATTTTTGGCTGCCGCTGGCGCACCCGGTGGCCCCCACTCCCGCCAGCGCGGTGCTGAGTGGTGCAATGATTAAGGCCGGCCTGCTGGGTTGGCTGCATTTTTTACCGCTGGGTGAGCAGGCATTGCCCACCGGTAGTGCCGTGCTCATACTCCTCGGCTTTGGGGCCGCGTTCGGCGCTGTCGCCCTCGGCCTGTGCCAGCAAAACGCCAAAACGATTTTGGCCTACTCCAGTATCAGTCAGATGGGGCTGATGACCGTCCTGCTGGGGACCAGCCTCGCGCATCCTGCATTGTGGCCCGTGGCCGGGCCGACACTGGCACTCTTCGCCCTGCACCATGGTCTGGCCAAGGGCGCACTGTTTTTGGGCACCGGAGTGCTGCCGGTATGCCCGGTCCGTTGGCAGCGCTGGTTCTGGGCAGGAATGATCCTGGCGGCCCTGGCTCTGGCGGGTGCGCCGCTGACCAGTGGCGCACTCGCCAAATACGGTTTCAAGGAAATCATCTATCAGACCGATGGATCTTATGCGGGGCTCCTGCTTTTGCTGCTCTCGCTGTCGTCAGTAACGACGACCCTGTTGCTGGCCAAGTTTCTGCGGGTGCTCTGGCGTGGCAAGCCGCCGCCAGCCCATGGCAGCTTCCATGGACTGGGCATCCCCTGGGCCGCATTAATGCTCCTTGTCGCTCTCGGCCCTTACCTTGCGGTGGTTCATTTCAACCTGCCGCTGACCCTTCCCGAATACACCCCCGGGCTATGGCTGGACGGCCTATGGCCGATCGGATTGGCCCTTTTGATTTTGGTGTTCTTCCTGCGCTTCGCTCCCAAGACTTGGCGCACGGCGAGCGTGCCTCCCGGTGACGGAGTCGTCTTGTTCGAGCGGCTGATCACCTCAATCCGCAGTAAGATCCCTTTCAGCTGGGGCGATTGGTGGGACCACGAGTTTCTTAACTTTACCACCCTATCCGACCGGATTATTGATTTTGAATCGACTCGTTCAGTGGTCAACCGCATCGAACCGCGTCTCGGCGTGTGGGCTGTGTTCGGATTTATCTTAATTAGTTTGATCCTTGGGTTCGTGCTACTGCTGTTATAATTTTTGAATTTATAATGAAGCGTCACTCAGCAGACAGCGAACAAAATCCGGAGCCTCAGCTCTCGGATATCGTTCAGCCGGGAGCCCTCCACCCTTTCCCGTTGCGCCGTCCGGCGGCAGTGGCCGTTCGCTTGCTGGGATTCACCCTGCTCTGGTGGGCGATCTCGGAGGGTCGCTGGGAGGAGCCGCTGCTGATCCTCGTGATCATATTCATCGCCACTTTCTATTCACTCCGACTCTGGCCCCCGGGTGCCTGGCGGTGGCGACCGCTGCGGCTAGGCACATTTTTGCCCTATTTCTTCTGGCAGTCACTTTGCGGTGGCTTCGATGTGGCCCGGCGGGCTTTTCAACTCAAGCCTTCGCTCAGCCCGGAAATAATCGAGATAAAAGTGGACCTGCCCGCTGAATCCGCCTGCCTGTTTGCCTGGGTCGTCAGCCTGCTGCCGGGAACTGCTTGTATCCACAAAGATGGGACAACCTTCCAGATACACCTGCTCGACGCCGATTCCCGTGCTAAAGTGCAGAATTTGGAGGAACGGATGCAACTCCTTCTGCACAATGGATAATGCCTCTGCGGCTAATCATTTGAATTGGGTGCAACAGTTTAAATACTAAGTTTCGGCCTCTACGATTACTTGAGTGCCATGACCGCCAACGGCTCTGGAAATCTAAATTATGGATTTTAGCCAGCATTTTCCCTTCTCAATGCTTCGATTTCAGATTGGAATCGAAGTTAATGATATTGCTGTATCGAATTTTCTTTCTTCCGGCGCTCCTGCTGGCACTGCCCTATTATCTTTTTCGGATGTGGCGGCGCGGTGGCTACCGCAAAGACTTCCAGCATCGTCTGGGCCGATTTCGCCGCCTGGAACAACCTCGGGGGGATAAAATTCGGATTTGGCTGCAAGCAGTCAGCGTCGGCGAAGTGCTGGCTATTGGCCCCTTGATCGAGGCACTGCAACGAAAAGGCAGGATCGAGGTCATTCTGACCACCACTACCAGCACGGGCTACGCCGAGGCAAGAAAACGCTATGCGAACCATGTCCACAGTATCGGCATCTTTCCCCTTGATTTTTGGCTTTTTTCTCGCCTGGCCTGGAAACGCATCCAACCGAGTGCCATCATTATGACAGAGAGCGAACTCTGGCCGGAACATCTTCACCAGGCCCAGGCGTGGGGTATCCCCGCCTATCTCGTCAATGCCCGCATGTCGGACACCAGCTTTAAGCGCTACCAAAAATTACCAACTCTAACCTGCCGCCTGCTGAATAAATTCAGAGCTATCTTTGCCGCCAGTGAACTTGACGCATCCCGCCTACAAGAGCTGGGCATGCCAGCTGAACAAGTGCAAATGGTCGGCAGCATCAAAATCGACGTACCCCTGCCCGAGCGACTGGATTCGCAGGAACGCTCTGAGCTATGCAAGGAACTCGGTTTTCCACCGCCGGATGATAGTGATTCACTGGTCTTATTGGGTTCCTCCACCTGGCCGGGGGAAGAATCCGCTCTGATCGATATCGTTTCCGCGCTGCGCTCCAGCGGGATGGATGTGCGCCTGCTGCTGGTGCCCAGGCATGCCGAGCGTCGGGCCGAAATCAAACGCCTACTGGAGCAACAAACTCTCCCCTGGCACCAACGCTCCAGCGGGCCTGTGCCTACCCATGAGGTTGCCATCCACCTGGCCGACACCACTGGCGAACTCAGCCGCCTCACGCAGGTGGCAGATCTCGCCTTTATCGGAAAAAGCTTGCCCCCAAACAAGGGTGGCCAAACGCCCATCGAAGCAGCTGGTCTGGGAGTGGCCACCCTGATGGGACCTAAAATGAATAATTTTAAGGTCATCACCGACATGTTGGTGAAAGCGGGTGCCGCACAATGCGTCAACAACGTGGACGAACTTAAAGCTAAAATCGCTGTCCTACTAAAAGACCGCGAGCAGCGTGAGGCAATGGGCCGGGCCGGGCGGGCATGGCACCAGCAGAACCGGGGCAGCAGCCAGCGAATCGCCGACGCAATCTCGACCGACCTCGGGCTGACCTCGGACTCCGGGTGATCAATTAACCTGTTCGCAGGTTTTCACCCGAACACCCGCCGACGCAGTCCGTTAATTGTCGCCAGATCCTGCCAGTCCGCCCCGCGCATCAAATTCACCTTCGGCGGATATTTCCGCCCTTTCTCCCGCTGCCAGGACTCAACAAAGCCGCGCACAAACTCCTGGCTGCCCAAAATCGCCCCATCGGTAAAATAACGCACCCGGCAGCGCAGCACCGTCGCCCGCGGCAGCAGTGCCTTTTCCTGCTCCAGCACCTGCAAGGCCTTCGCCCGCTCCGCTTCCGAAAGCCCCGGCTGTCCCGCCCGCTTACCAAAAATCAACTCCCGGTGCATCCGCAAAGCCTGCGCCACCGATACCTGCTGCGTGCGCTCCGATCCATCCGCATAAGCCCCCCAGATCACACGAATC
>PXBU01000313.1 GCA_003566795.1 Puniceicoccaceae bacterium
GGCCTGGGGGATCGGGCCGGATGCACCCCGCTCATCATCGACGCGCGGGACGGGCCGCAGGCGGGAAACTGGCAATAGGCGCGGTCAAAGGTCACGCCGACATCGGCCAGAGCATCGATGTGGGGCGTATACATCTGTGACTCACCATAAGCACCCAGGACGGGGCGCAGGTCATCAATAGAGATAAACAGCACATTGGGCCGCGGGTCGGATGCCTGGGCGAACAAAGGCAGCATCGCCATCAGCCCAGCGGCAGCGAATCCTGTCGCCTTAAAATTCAGGAAGGCGTCATTCTCATTCATGGGCATGTGGGTCTATTTCGTTTTTTTGAAACGATGGTAATTTCATCGTTGATTACTTATTGGGCGTAGTGCGATTCGAAGCGATATTTGCCTGCCGTGGCACGGAGGACGAGATGGTCTTTGCCTTGCTCAAGCCGTTCGATACCGGGGGCCTGGGCGAGCGACTTGCCGCTTACGGTTGCGGTCGCGGGATCGCTGGTCGGCAGGTGGATGGTGGCGTGAGCGTTCGGCGGGACGGTGACTTCGAGGGTCAGGCGGTCGCCGTCGCGTTCCCAACGGCTGCGGATGGTGCCATAGGGCGACTCGGTTTGGCCTTCTGCGAAGGTCAGGTCGCCGGGGATGACGGGTTGGATGAGGAATTGCTGGTAGCCGGGATGGCAGGGATCCGGGCGGATACCGGCGACGCTTTTCATGAACCAGGAGGCGATGCCGGTGTAGCATGTGTGGATGTTGCTGGTCCTGGGCTCCCAGTGCTCGGGCCAGGTGGTCTGGCCGGTTTCGAGGAAGAATCCGTAGCTGGGCAACTCCGTGCGGTTGAGCGGGATATCGAGCAGCTCGGCGCGTTCGGATTGCTCGGTCATGTATTTGAGCAGCACGGGCAGGCCGGAGCTGCCCATGTCGAGGTAACCGCGTTCCACGATGCTTTTGTAAAGTTGTTCGCGCACCTTGTCTTGCAGCTCGGGTGGGCAAACGCCGACGAGCAGTGCGAAGGCTTGTTGGACCTGGGTGCCATTGCCGTAGATGCCGGTGTCGGGGTTATAGAACTCACTGTGGATGCGCGGCAGCAGCTCGGCGAGGCGTTCCTCGTAGATGTGAAGGCCGTCCTCTCTGCCGATGAGTTTTGCGTGGCGGATGAAGTCGGCGAGGTTTTTTGCATAGACGCAGTTATTGAAATACTGCCCCTCCGGGCTGTTGCCCCGCTCGTTGCGGCCCCCGGGGGCGGCCCAATCGCCGAGAAACCGGCCCCAGTATTCGGCGTAGGAGGTGAGGAGCCCGTCCTCGACGTGGCTGTGCAGGAAATCGAGCCAGCGTCTCGCCGAGTCGTGGTTGGCTTCAAGCACGCGGAGGTCGCCGTGGTGAAGGTAGGTTTCCGCCGCGACGTTGAGGCCGGCGCTGCTCCACATCGCGCCGCCGAAGTGCCGGTTGATCTGCGGGGCGGTGTGGTGAATCCAGCCGTTTTCTTGCTGCACGTCAGCCCAGTCGCGCACCGACTTGGCATAGAATGCGCCAGACTGGAAGTTGGGCAGGCCGATGCCCCAGGCAGTGGCGAAAGCCACCTCGCCGTATCCCAAGCGCTCGCGGTGCGGGCAGTCGGCGGTGAAGCCTTCGGTGGTGTTGGCGATGTAGGTCCAAAGGTCGGTTTCGTAAATGCGGTTGAACAATTCGTTGGAGCTGGTGAAGGAGCCGATGCGCTCCATTTCGTTGAAGATGGCGAGGCCGGTGATATCTTCGAGGCGCGGGTTCTCTTTGAGGCCCTGTATTGTGATGTAGCGGCCCGCGCTGTAGTTGAAGCGGTGCTGGAAGACATCTTCGTCGCCGCCCGCGCAGATGTATTCAGAAATCTGGTTGAAGACCGAATCCGGCGAAGGTGCGTCGGCCGTGGTGATGACGATACGGTCGCCGCGGGACTGGCCGCGCATATGGATGCGGAGGTAGCCGGTAAAGTTTTTCTCCAGCAGCACCTCATGCAGTGGCTCGCCTTCCTCGGTGGTGCCGACGGCCTTGATTTCGACCGCCGGGATGGTGGCGATCACGCGCGAGGGCGGTGCCATTTCGGCGGAGAGGATGACGTCTTTTTCGGTTTCGACGGCGTGGGCCCAGTCGCTGGCATCGTGGCTGGGCAGGTTCCAATCGGGGACGAGCCGGCGGGCGTCGAGGCGTTCGCCGCCGTTGTCTCCCCATCTCCAATCCCCGATATTCTCGCTGGCGGCGACGCGGTAGCGCCACGAGGTGTCAGAGCTGAGGCGGATGACCTCTCCATCGGCCGTGGTGCCGTGGAGTTGCACGCGGATGGCAGGCGAAGTTTCAAAGAAGCGGTAGCGCGACCAGCCGGGACCGTAGTGGAGAGCGATGGTGTTGTCACCAGCGCGCAGCAGATGGGCGATGTCGTAGCTGACGTATTGGACGCGCTTGTCGAGGCGCGTCTGGGTGGGGGCTAGCACGCGGTCGTCGGCCTGGGTGCCGTTGATGTGCAGTTCGTGGTAGCCGATGGTGGCGACGTGGATAACGGCGCTGGCGGGTGCTTCGGTCAGTGTCAGATCACGGCGGAACCAGAGGTGTTTTTCGGTCGGAATGGGTTCCTTGGTGGCGGGATCGTCGCCGTAGGTGATCCACGGGCCCTTCCAGTCTTCGGCTTCGAGTAAGCCCACGGTGAAGCGTGCGGGGGCGCTCCATTCGGTTGTGTTGCCGTCCTCGGTCCAGACCCGGACTTTCCAGTGGGCCTCCACATTGGAGGCGAGTGGTTGGCCCGCGTAGGGGATGAGGTGGGACTGGTTGCTGGCGACTTTGCCGCTGTCCCAGAGGTCGGCCTGGCCGTTTTCGAGGAGCTCTCTGCTGGTGGCGACGCGCACATGGTAGGCGGATTGCGCGCGCCCGGTGGCGTGGGCGGGATCGTCCATGCGCCAGGAGAAGCGCGGCACGGTGACGTCGATGCCGATGGGGTCCACGAGGTGCTCGGTGCGGAGGCCAGCGGGTGTGACTTCGGCTGCGGAGGCGAGGAGCGGGGCGAGTAGGAGTGCAGTGAAGAGTTTTTTTATGGGGATCATCCTATCTCTCTTGGTTTACGTAATGCTAAAAAAAGCTGGCGATGGGGAAGCACTCCGTAAAGGGTGCTCGCTTACAATAAGCTCTCAAAGGCTTGTATAAATCTATCAGCGCGGATCCGTATGGCCGCTTCTACAAACGGACCGGCTACACCGACTGCAGCGCTGTAAGCAAGCCAGCCAAAGCGAGTGGAGCCGCGACATTTGATGCGTCGGAAGCCTGCTGATCTGCCGGACCACACGCCAAAAATGCGAGGAGAAAAGAATCTCTGCACTGATACGCCAAGTCTGCTCTATTCCTTGACTTCATTATCGCTGCCACGTAACAAAACTCCGATGAGAACAACCCCCCCCAAATGGATCTCTGCGCTGACGGCGTTGTTATTTTTCTGCGTATGCGGCTCAACCGCCGTCGCCAAAGACGCCTTTGCCGTGAGCGATCCACGCTGCGAAGACCTGGTGAATCCGCTCGGGATCGACGTGGCGAATCCGCGCTTGAGCTGGCGAATGCAGGCTGACTACAACGGCGCCGCACAGTCGGCCTACCAAGTGCTTTGTGCGACCTCGCCGGAACTGCTCCGCGAAGGCAAGGCGGACCTCTGGGACTCCGGCAAAGTCGAGACCGATCAAAGCCGCTATGTCGTCTATGAGGGCAAACCCATCGAGCGCGGAGTGGTTAGCTACTGGACCGTGCGCATCTGGAACGAAAGGGGAGCGGCCTCCGGGTGGAGCGAGCCCGCGATATGGACTCTCTTTGACATGACCTCCAGTGAGGACTGGCAGGCAAAATGGATTACCCAACCCTATGAGGGTCTGGCCAACCCATGGCTGCGTAGCTCCTTTGAGTTGGAGAGCATTCCAGGGGAACCTGCATTCATCTACGTCAATGCACTGGGCTACTTCCAGCTCTTCATTAATGGCAAGCGGGTCGGCAGCGACGAGTTCGCTCCGCACGTCGGCCAGTATGATAAGCGCACCTTCGCCATGACCTATGACGTGTCGACATACCTCAAAGAAGGCAAAAACACCATTGGCTTCTGGCTGGGCAACGGCTGGAATATCGGGGGTGCTGGTGTCAACATTACACCCTCCGTGCGGGCGCAGTTGGAGTTGCGGGATGGCACGGGTGTGACTCAGACCGTGGTGACCGATGAGAGCTGGCGCGCGAAGCCCAGCTATATGACCTACACGGGGGAATGGAGATGGGGTCGTTTTGGCGGCGAAGTGTATGATGCCCGGTTGGAAGAGCCTAATTGGGCAAACATCGACTACGACGATCGCTCCTGGGCCACTGCGGTGGTGGCAGAGGTGCCCACCGAGGTGGTCTCCTCGCCGATGTTGCCACCCAGTCTTGTGATCGAGACGCTCACAGCCGCAGAAGTTACGCGGATCGAGGGAGGGCAGGGCACCGACGATGCGGACAGCGCTGCGGGGGAAAACGCTGCACCCGCCACCTCATCCTGGCTTGTCGATATGGGCAAGGCCATGACCGGGCGGTTTGAGATCGTATTTCCGGATGCTCCCGAGGGCCATGAAATCACGATGGAGTTCGGCGATACGGTTTCGATCGAGGACGGAGAGGTCAGCATCAATGCGTTTCGGCAAAAAAGCACCTACATTGCGCGGGGTCGTGGGGTCGAGCGCTTCAACAATGAGTTCAACTACGCCGGCTTCCGCTACGTTTACATCCAGAATGTCCCTCCGGGCGAGATCGATCCTGAGACGATCAAGGGGTATGTGATCTCCACCGATTTGGAGAAGGCGAGCACTTTTAGCACATCCGATGAAACGCTCAACGAGATTTATGCAATGATGGAATACACGCTGGAGATCCTCATGATGGGGGGATACCAGGTGGACTGCCATTCCCGCGAGCGCCAAGGATACGGCGGCGATGCCTATGCTTCGTTGGACACGACCCTCTGCCTCTTTCGCACCGATGCATTCTACCGCAAGTGGACGCAGGATTGGGTCGACCAGCAGGAACCGAATGGTAATTTGACGTATACATCGCCCGCATCCCGACATGGTGGGGGCCCCTTCTGGTGCGGCTTCCTCACGGCTGCCACGCTCAAGCACTACCATCATTTTGCCGACATCACCATCGTCGAGCGGAATTACCCCGCGATCAAAAAATGGTTTGAGCTCGCGCAGAGAAAAGTGGTCGATGGCATTCAGGAAAAGTTTACCTCGCAGCGGTGGTATCTAGGCGACTGGGCCTCACCCACGAGGATTGAGGACCCGGAGAATGCCGACATTTTCATTCAGGCTTACATGTCCTACGCCTTGGAACAGGCCGCACAGCTGGCGGAGCTTTTGGGCAAGACGGAGGATGCAGAAACCTATCGATCCTGGATCAAGGAGCGCCGTGCCGCAGCCCATGAAAAGCTCTTCGATCCGGCGACTGCTTCCTATGGTAGTGGCGACCAAGTTACCTACATTTTGCCTCTGGCCGGTGGCGTCGTTCCCGAGGATCTGCAGGACGAGGTCTTCGCTGGTTTCGAGAGGACGCTGTTGGAGAAGGACGATGGGCATCTGTCCACCGGACTCTCCGGGACCTACATGATGATTCAATACCTGCAAAGGATCGGGCGCGACGATCTGATCTACACCTTTGCCTCGAAGCGGACGTATCCATCATGGGGCTACATGATCGAAAATGGTGCCACGGCGACTTGGGAGCA
>PXBU01000011.1 GCA_003566795.1 Puniceicoccaceae bacterium
ACCACCGCCTGCTCCACCGGCATCGACGTCGTTGCGCAGTTCGGCGTCGGTGTAAGTGAAGGCGACATAGGTCGGGAGATTAAAGGCCCAGCCATTGGCTTCGCCGACATCGTAAGAGAAGGAGAGCTCCAGCCCCTGGGTGCGTGCTTTACCCACGTTCTCCGTTGTGCCCGCGCCGACACCGGCACCGCCCACATTATCGGGCACGATCAGATCATTAAAGCGGGTGTGGAAGACCACGGCTTCGGCCTGAAAGGCTTTTTCCTGATTGCGGTAGCGATAGCCCAGCTCGAAGGCGTTGGAAGTTTCCTCTTTCAGGCCATCGTTGACCACCGCCGAGGGGCTGGGCAGTGCGATGCCGCGGTAGGCGTTGGCAAAGATCGCGTGCCGCTTGTCGATGTCATAGAGTGCGCCGATGCCGTATGCAAAGGCATTCAGGTTGGCACTGCCACTCGGACGTCCGGGGCGTCTGTCGTTATTGTCGTAGCGTGCGTGCTCCCAACGGATACCGGGCGTAAAGGTCCAGTTTTCGTAGCTGATGGTGTCCGATAGCGATACGGCGAGGGCAGTCGTGGTGCCACGGCGGTTATCCTGCGAGCCGGGTGCACCACGATCAATGTTGGTAATTGCCCCGTTGGCATCCTGGGTGTAGGTGTCTTGCTCTTGAAAGCGGTCCTCGTAGTCCTCGTGGATGCGGATGCCGAGTTGGAGGTCATGCTGCACCTCACCAGTGTCGAAGCTGTGATCGATCATTGTTTGCAGGCCGTAGGACTTATAAGCACGGTTGTTGTTGCGAACCCGGAAGGATCCGGCTGCCTCGCCTTTGAGCACGGCGAGTTCGTCGCTACCGGGTCGTGCCAGTGCTTGAGATAAAGGAACATTTCCCAATATTGGGTTTCCTGCCCCGTCCACTTGAGGAATGCCATTTTGAAAGACTTGGCCTCGCACATCGTGCAGTTTATACCAGGCCCGTGTGAAGTCGTTATAGTAGCCGGTGGTGCTGATGCGGGTATCCACGTTGGGTTCGATGATGTGGCGCAGGTAGGTGCGGATGTGCTCCGTCTCAATCGTGTCGAAGCGGCTGGATGCGTAGCGACGGAAGGGATCGTTACGGAAGTCTTCGGTGGTCAAACCCAGATAGGTCTCGTCGGCATCCATATCGGTGTAGCCGGCTTTTAACTCAAAACGCTGGTTGGCCGAGGTGTCGGGCTCCCAGAACAACTTCAGCATCGGCTCAAAGTTGGTGAAACCCGTGTCGCTACTGCTGTTACTGGCGGCGGTGCCGTCGATTTTCTTAAACCCGTCGTTCGAGCGATAGTAGAGCTCGGCCAAATAGCCGAAGGTGCCATATTCGGTATCGAAACGGTCTCCATACCAGGCATGAGCGCGAAAGTCATTATCTGTGCCATAGAGCAACTTGGCATAGCCCGCTGCGTCCTCGGGAATTTCCGTCGACAGGTAGTTGATCACCCCACCGGTGATTTGCGGGCCATATTGCACCTGGCTCGACCCCTTGATGACTTCCAGTCCGCGCATGCGACCCACCGTTGGTGTATAGTAGGCGGCCGGGTTCGAGTAGGGGGCCGGGGCGGAGAGGATGCCATCCTCCATCACCGTCACGTTGGAGGAGCGCATCGAACCCACGCCACGAATGCTCACGTTGGGGAAGAGCCCAAAGCCGTCCTCCGTCCGATAGTAAACGCCGGGCACCCGACGAATCGCCTGGTCGATATTATCGTAATTAAACGCACCCAGTTCACCCAGATCCACATAGCTGGCCGCCCCCGGGATCTCAAAGACCCGATCCGGTGAGCCGACGATATTCAGCGGATCCAGTCGAACAACGTTTTGCGCCGAGGTGTCCGGCGTTGCCGGATCGGGTTCAGCTGCCGTTTGCCCGTAGCTGAGCAGTGGCAAGGTTAGCAGGAGCAGTGGTGTTAGTTTTCGCTTTTTCATAAGTAAGAGAATGAGTCTCAATACCGAGGAAAAGCGCGCGTCAAGTTATTTCTTGCAAATAAGTCTCAATTGCAGGATTGTGTGTCTAGCGAAAAGTGCAGCAGTGACTCCGCTTGCCGTTTCGACTCTTCGACTGGGCTCATGGCAGACAGGCGCAAGGCCCTGAGTTTGTCGTCTTCAACACCGCTTCGTCTTGCCTTCGGATTCCTCCGGGACTAACCTGGGCGCATGAAAGTTACCTTCTACAGCACCAAGTCTTACGATACGCGTTACTTTAAGCGGAGCGCTGCTTTGTTGGCAGATAGCTCTTTTGACTTACTCTTTCAGGAGGCAAAGCTGACGGCGCAGACGGCGACGCTGGCCAGCGGCTCGGAGGCGGTGTGTGCTTTCGTCAACGATCACCTCGACCGGGCGGTGCTGGAGGAGTTGCAGCGCGGGGGCATTCGCTACATTGCCATGCGTTGTGCGGGCTTCAACAATGTGGATGTGCGGGCCGCGGCGGAGTTAGGGCTACGAGTGGTGCGGGTGCCGGCTTACTCGCCGCATGCCGTGGCGGAGCATACGCTGGCGTTGCTGCTGACTTTGAACCGGCGGATTCACCGCGCCTACAACCGGGTGCGTGAGCAGAACTTTGCCTTGGACGGGTTGGTTGGTTTCGACATCCATGGTATGACGGTGGGCATCATCGGGACGGGGCAGATCGGTTCGGTGGTGGCCAGGATATTTCTGGGGATGGGCTGCAAGGTTTTATGTGTCGACCAGCGCGAGGACGAGGCACTGCAAGCGGCAGGGTGTGAATACGTGTCGCTGGATACCTTACTCAGTCAGTCCGGGATCATTACGCTGCATTGTCCGCTCAATGAATCGACTCACCATATGATCGACCGCGATGCGATTGGAAAGATGCAAAAAGGTGTGACCCTGCTCAACACCAGTCGTGGTGCACTGGTGGAAACCAAGGCCGTCATCGAGGGACTGAAGATCGGACAGATCGGCAATCTGGCGATTGATGTGTATGAGGAGGAGGACAACCTGTTCTTTGAGGACAAGTCAGCGGATATCATGCAGGATGATGTCTTTGCGCGCCTTCTGACTTTTCCCAATGTGTTGATTACCGGGCATCAAGCTTTTTTGACACATACCGCCCTGTCGGAGATCGCACGGGTCACGCTGGATAATTTGTTGCAGCTGGAGCAGCAGGGCGAATGCGCCAACGAAGTGCGGGTTGAGGGGTAGTGGTCTCTAGAAAAAGGTTTTTCATTGAATGAGACCGTAGCGATGGCACGCTACCTGTCCTCCGTGGCCTCGGCGAAGGGGGAGTGCCGTCTTTTCGGCTCCGAAGTAATCTATCGGTAGACCTTGCTGTCGCAAGTTCTCGACAAAGATAGAAATCCTCCTTGACCTCCACCAGCAAACCTAGCTCCCCATCGGATCCTACGTAAAGTCTGTGTGACGAAGCGAATGCGGCTTGCTTTTCCCGGAAAATACGCAATAAGCAAGTGCACTATTGCACCTGTTGAGATTCAGAGCGTGAGTAAACAACTGTTGGAGAGAGAAATCGTATTCATTCAGGTGACATCCGTCATGTTGGCGGGACTCAGGGCGAAGAAGCAAGTGGGATAGGTTAAAGTAAAACAGAATAATGAATGCAAAGATGTATGTAGGCAACCTGTCCTACGATGCAACCGACAGTGATCTCCGTGAGCTTTTCGAAGCCCATGGGACAGTAACCGATGTTTTCATCGTTAAAGACAGAGACTCCGGGCGTGCCCGGGGCTTTGCTTTTGTCACGATGGAAACTCCTGAAGAAATGAACGCGGCGATCGAAGCCCTCAATGGCGAGGATTTTCATGGTCGCGCGCTGGCAATCAATGAGGCTCGGCCCCGCGAGGAGCGTCCTCAAGGCGGCGGCGGTGGTCGTCAATTTGGCGGCGGCGGTGGCGGCGGTGGCCGTGGCGGTTTCAATCGTGGCGGTGGCGGCCGTGGTGGCAACAGTCGCGGCGGCGGTCGCGGTGGATTTGATCGCGGTCGTCGCGGTGAGTCTGAGCAAAGCTACTAAGGCGATATCGCCAGCTTCACGCTACAAGGGTCTCCATGGTGGAGGCCCTTTTTTATGGCAGCCCCTGCCTTCGATGTGCCATCGCGGGCAGGAAGGCAGCCTTGATTCTTCGCCAGCTTACTCCGGTTCCTTGACGTCGTAAATGTAGCCGACCCCGTGTACGGTCCGAAACGCATCCAGACTCAAGCCGTGCCGTTTGTAGAGATCGCGGATTTTGACAATATATTGATCAATCGAGCGGCTGCGCACATCCGCGTGGATGCCCCACACGGAGTGAATTAAATTTTTGCGCGTCAGCACAGAGTTCGGGTGTTCCGCCAGATAAACAACGATGCCGAGTTCCTTGCGGCCCAGACTTTCAACCTCGCTGTCCGGGAAGGTTACTTCCAGACGTTGCGGGTTCACTTCAGCACCACAGAAAACAAAGGGCTGCTGGCTGACTGCGGCATTTTCGGTAACCATGCTGTCATGGGTGGTTTCGGCGCGTCGCAGCACGGCTTTGATGCGTGCGATTAATTCCGGGAAGCCAAAGGGCTTGGTGATGTAATCGTCACCACCCATCTCCAATGCTTTGACCTTTTGCACCTCGGCATTCTCTCCGGTTAAAAAGATGACCGGAGTGGTATTTCCGCCCTCACGCAGTTCTCGCATCAGGGTGAAGCCGGACTCATCGGGCAGATGCACATCGAGTAACAGCAGATTGACAAAATTCCTTTCCAGAAATCGCTCCACATGCTTGGCCTCATGGCAGATCTGGCTTTGCATACCGGCAAAATCCAGTTGGGTGGCGATTAGGGTGGCGAGGTCTTTATCGTCCTCGGCGATCAGAATGAGTGGCTTGTGTGTTGGGGCCATTTTGATAGTTAGTTGCATCAAATCCAAAAACACTTGGGTAGCATGCTGATTGGACGGGTGTTTAAACACCGATCCTTGTGCGATTACCTAAAAGTTTACAATTATTTATTTCCGCAGGACTGCAAAATTTATTCTTGTGCCGATCTGCGACGGGATCAGGTTGGTTGGCTCTATGGAAAATCCACCTTTACTTATGCTCGGGCTTCCGAAAGGCAGCCTGGAAGAGCCAACCATCACGCTTTTCGGCAAAGCCGGCTTTAAAATTTCGAAAAGCTCGCGTTCCTACCGTCCCTCGATTGATGACGAGCAGTTGGATGGTCGCTTCGTGCGGGCGCAGGAAGTAAGCCGTTACGTTGAGCACGGTTATTTCGACTGCGGACTCACCGGGCAGGACTGGGTGCGCGAGAACGCTTCGGACGTGGTGGAGGTTTGCGATCTGGTTTACAGTCGCGCCTCCAACCGCCGTTCGAAATGGGTGATTGCGGTGCCGGAGGCATCACCGATCCGATCCGTCAAAGACTTGGAAGGAAAGCGTGTTTCGACCGAAGTCGTTAATCTGACGCAGCGCTTTCTGGCTGAGCACGGGGTCAAGGCCGAAGTCGAGTTCTCTTGGGGGGCGACCGAGGTGAAAGTGCCGGATTTGGTCGATGCGATTGTGGATCTGACTGAGACGGGGAATTCCCTGCGCGCTAATAAGCTGCGCATTGTGGATACCTTGTTGTATACCAACACCGTTCTGATCGCCAACAAAGATGCCTGGAATGACCGGGAGAAGCGCCGTAAAATCGAGAGTATCGCTATGCTGCTGCAAGCCGCCCTCGAAGCGCACACCAAGGTGGGGCTGAAACTGAATGTCGAGCGAT
>PXBU01000118.1 GCA_003566795.1 Puniceicoccaceae bacterium
ACAGGAAGATTGCTTGTCGATCATTTATCAAATAATTTGACAATCAAGCCAGCTTGCTGCGTACTTATGATCAGCAAATTGATTTCCTGATCGTTTTTATGAAAAAATGATCATCAAATCCGCTTGTGCCCCCGAATCGGCAACCAGATGACCCTCGATCTGAGCAAAGCAGTCCTCTACCACCTCGGCCAGTTCCCGCCCGAGCTGGGTTACGAACGCCTGATGCGCCCACTATTGGAGGCTACGGCCGCCCTCGCCCGCTACGACCAGATGCTGCGAAGCATACACAACTCCCGGGCGCAGGGGCTCACCGCGGGGCGCGGGCTTTCGTGGTTGCACAGGATGCCGTTGCAGGCGAAGATACCGTAGGCCTCGCGGGGTACCCCCCGATTCAGGCATTAGAGGGCAGGCTTGCGGCAATGACGGGCCTTCGTCGGCTTTGGCCGGCGCCGCGCTCAAGATTTACCTGGTAGTGGCCGTATCCGGATGCGTTCAGCATTGATCACAGTGAAAGACCCACTTAGCTTACGTCCATACTGCGCCAGCAGTCGGATTATGCGCGGCCAATGGGTGGAATTTGGAACGGGTAATCTGAGCAGGATAATCCCTACCGTTTGCAGCTGGCGACGAAAAACCAGCTCGCCAAAATCGCGGTCTTCCGTTACCACGCACAAGCCGTGCTGCCTGGCGAGTGCAAGAATGTCAGGATCAGTCAATCCTGACTGAGACTCCGCGATGTAAGTGACCTCGAAGCCCTGATTTCTAAGTTCCCGCACAAGGCCGGCAGCGATATTTTCATCTGCCAGCAGCCGTGGTTTTTTCAGCCAAAAGCGATCTCTTCGTCCGCCAGATAATCCGCGGCAAACGCCTCCGCCGCCCGGATGTCCTCCAGTGTTATCCGGGGATGATCAGACAGGATTTGCTCTGGCTTCATACCGGCCCCGAGCTTGCGGAGTATTTGTTCAACCGTAATCCTGGTGCCGCGAATGACCGGCTTCCCGACCATTACATCCGGTCTGCTTTCGATGCGATCATGCTGCTTCATAGTATTAACTTCACCGGTTCGCTGATTGATTGTAGTGCAAAAAGACCTCCCCGTTGACGACTGCGCAATCAGCCAGCCTCCTTGTCAAGCTTCTGCGCCTTGCGGGGTCATATAGCAACCACAAGACGCTACCCGTTTTCCGAAGGCATCGGCAAATCCAGCCCATGCGCCTTCAACAACGCATGCCGCTGCGCGGTCTTCAGATCCTCTGCCACCATCTCCCCACACATCTCGCGGGCGGTGATCTCGAGCCGGGGCGACAGCGGTCGGACATCAGCACGCGCTTGTCGTGGGCGGCGGCTTCCAGGGGTTTGAGGGGGAGACCAGTTCGCAGACTGGGAGGGGACGGCGGGGAATGACGACGAGGTCCAGCAGGCCGTAGTAGTCGGCGACGGCAGCGGGATCGATGCGGCCCGGCACATATCCACATCCGCGCCCAGCCGGATGGCGATTTCCATGGCCAGTAGCTGGCAGACCACCAGCATCTCGAAAAACTCCAGCATGGGGTGGTCACAGGCGCGAATCTTGATGGTGCCGGCGGCCAGTTCGAGCCAACCCATGGCACTTCGGCATTATCATTCAGCATTGATGCAAAGGCAGTTGTCGGTCAAACGGGGGCGCAATTTCATGAACACCATTCAATTCAAGCCCATCTACCAGGAACGCGTCTGGGGCGGCGCTGGTTGGCGGAGAAGTTTGGCCGGGAACTGACCGGCGACAACCCCATCGGGGAGTCCTGGGATGTGGTTGACCGGCCCGAGGCTCAGTCCGTCTGCATCCAGACCGGCAAGACCCTGCGCGAACTGCTGCAGCAGCACTCGGCCGAGATCATGGGGCCGCTCTACGATCCGGCCCAGCCCTTCCCGATTCTGGTCAAGTGGCTGGACTGCAGCGATCGACTGAGCCTGCAGGCCCATCCTCCAGCGAAGATCGCCGCGGAATTGGATGGCGAACCGAAGACCGAGTGCTGGTATCTGGCCCATGGTTCTGAGCGTGGTGGAAGGGGAGCTAAGCGAGGGGGAAAGCGGAGCCGTCTTCGCAGCAGGCAGCAATCTGCTGCTGCCTTATGCGTGGGATGGCGAGTTGATTTGCACCGGACCGTGCATGCTGCTGATTACCGACCGGTTTGTTGCTGTGTAGAACCCGGATATCGCCTGTGGCGATTCCGGGAAGTGAGCACGCCGACCGGCATCGAATCATGACGTAATCCGCCCCCACTTCAGTGCCCTGCCCGTCCGCTCTGCCGCCGCACGATACCGCGCCAGGGACTCCGCCTCGAGCAGGGCTTCGGCCCGGGCCAATGTGGGTTCGCCGGACAGATCGCGATTGGGCCGCGAGACCGCGGCCACGAACTCCAGCAACGATTGGTGCGACAGAGCCGCGCTGCCATCCGCCAGCCCGGTGCGCAGAATGTCCGTGGCTATCTGCTGCTTGACTGGATCACGAGGATCAAAGCGATAGACCAGAACATTGGTGTCAATCAGTCGAGCCGCGGACATACAAGTCTTCGCGGACCCAACCGCGCCCTTCGGTTTCAGGCGAACCCCGCGATTCGGGCTGCGGTCGCAAGCCAATCCGTCGTGAAGCCTCGTCAAACAAACGCAAGCGTTCATCGACGCTCAACACCCGCAATGAAGCACGCGCTGGCACCATGCGAATTACCCCGGCTACGGACTCGAAACGCAGATCGTCGCCAGGCACGATGCCGTGATCATCGGCCAGCCGTTTGGGCAGGGTGATTTGCAGCTTGCTGGTGACCTTCGCCATTTCCTTACTTTAGCAAGGATGGCTTCCTTCCAGCTGGTCAGTTCATGTTGCTCTGCCGAACGATCTCGGCAAATGCAACAAGATCATCCATACCCGAATCAATCACCGCCGCGACGATGTCTGGCTCCAGCGTGCGATATTGATGAACAGCAACATTACGGAAACCCACCATATTCTGCAGACGCGCGCCCAACTCGGCCAGAATACATCGCTCGCGCACCAGAATGGCAAAGGCTTCACGGCTTTCTGACGGGATGCCCAACTGATCACGTCGCAGCCACATATTGGCCAGATCGATTGCGGTCTCGCAGGCACGCAGCACATTGAGCACCGCGGCATCCTGCAGGTCATGGTTCGTGGCAAATTCGACACCGGCACGTGCCCGCAACCCCCGCGCCCGCGCAACACAGCGCTGCAGCGAAGTAATCTTGTGGGTCAAAACGTCGTCTACAGAAGAGTACGTCATCGCCCTGAGCCTGCGTAGCCAGTGCCTGTTGCACGGAAGTCTGCCATCAAGTCGGCAATCTCGCGCCGGTAGTGCCCGTAACGCGTCATCGCTCCGCCCTCCCAGGCCAGCACCTTGCCTGGTTCCGCGTTGTAGAGCACCACCCCCTCCGCCAAAACCTGCATGCACAGCACATCTCCTGCCTGACGCAGGTCGACCAAGTCGACCTCGCGCCCAAGCTCGCTAGCCAACTGCCCGGCAATCCGCCACGGTTGCTCCACGGCTTGACCTGGCGGCAGCAAGACGGCCACGTCCAGATCGCTACCGGACCAAGAGTCTCCGCGTGCCGTACTGCCATACAGATAGACCGCCCAGACATCAGGAAAAATGTCCAGCACCGACTCACAGATGCGGATTTTCAGAGCGTCAAATGACAGTTCAGCCATGGATCAAGTATATCCGCAACGCTGCCTTTGCCAATCAGCCCGGAAACCCGGCTTACAGGCGACGCGCCCTCGCGGTAGTTCACGCAAATCCAGTAGGCATACAGCTTGGCCACGGCATACGGCGAGCGCGGGTAGAAGGGCGTTGCGCAAACCAATAATCGAGCGCCAAAGCTCAAGATCGACGCCTATTCCTTCCTGCGACAGGGCCTCCATGGCGAGGATGTATGCGTTAGCCATAGCGCCGGTACTGATACTGATAGTCTTCCCACAACCCTGCCATCATCCCAGCATTCGCGCCGGCGGATATCCGAAATTGCCGGGCAACGCATCGCACCCGATCTTCAACCTCACCCACTCTCCAACGAAACCGGCAAATCCAGCCCATGCGCCTTGCAGCAGCGCCAGCCCATAGGCTAGCCCTGCTGCAAGGCGACAAAATTATCGTGACTGCCCACATTGACAAGAACGATTTCCGACTGAGAGACCAGCAGTTCTAACGTAATCCGATGGCTGAGATTGATCGAGACCGCATGCAGCCCCTCCAAACGACCCTTGAGCCGATGCAGCCGAAGCGAAGGGTGGGACGGGTTGAGTTCCAGCAGTTGCAGTGTTCTGAGGTACTGAGTCTTGAGTTCCGGATGCTTTTTCAGCCACTTTCTCGCGCGTCGGTTATAGCTGTCCGGGAAGACAAGAGTGTGACTCACCGGTCGCCCATCAACCGATCCACATGCGCCTCGGGCGACTCCCGGATCACTCGCCCCGCCGCCACATCAGCTCTTGATTCGGCCAGCGCAACCTCCAGTTCACATTCGCGCAGATGCTGAAACTGGTCCAGTTTCATGACGACATACTGCGGTTTGCCGCGCACAGAGACAACTAGCTCACTATGCTCTGCCAAAGCCCGCTTGATGCCTGACACACCCTGAACTTTCAAGTCGTTAGCGCTTAATTGCCGCACATTCGTACCAAACCCGGTCAACAAGAGCTTTAATCGTACGATTTATCGTGCTTTAAATCAAGCGCAAAATCTCACCCTCACCCATTCTCCAACGAAACCGGCAAATCCAGCCCATGCTTCTTGAGCAGCGCATGCCGCTGCGCGGTCTTCAGATCCTCCGCCACCATCTCGGCACACATCTCGCGGGCGGTGATCTCGGGCCGGGGCGACAACGGTCGGACATCTCCCCCACAACCTCAACACCCCATAACGGCTCCCACCATCGGCCGGACATTCTCTTTCCAGGTCAGCTGCTCCAGCTCCACGCAGCGGGTGGGCGGTTCGGGGTGGGTGGTGAGGATGTGGTGGATTTGCTCGGCCAGGCTGTCGGGCTGGCCTTTTTGGAAGTAGAAGAAATTGTGGCATCTTCCAGGCCCTCGTAGGCATTGAAAGACCCGATGTAACCGACCACATGCTTTGCCTGGATGCCCAACTGTTGACGCAAGGCATCAGCCCCACCCGGCGCCGATGCCCAGCCATCAAAACCATTGGGCACCAGATCAACGCGATCCGCCGGCCCGCCCCCACGCACCAACTCATCGCGCATGAAGCGGTTCAACGTAAACAAGCGCTGCGCTCGGCGTGCCACCGCTTGCTCCATCGCCCGAGCCTTCCGATAATCCGGCGAATCTGCCCAGGCCGGCTCGGCCGCCAGCCGGGTAATCTCCCAAAAGCCGCGCACTTCATAGAAGAACGGCAGGCCCGCAGACTGCGCCGCACGCGCCGGCGGCAGGGCGTTGGCCCAGTTGGAGGCGGCCATTACCGCAGCAGGCTTGAAGATGCGGATCAGCTCAGCGTACGCCGCCTCCAGGCGTTGCTGCCGGGCTTCAGCGCTTTCCCTGGCAATCTCTTCAAACCGGGTATGGACATAGCGCACACCGTCGATCTGGTGATGATTGGGCCACTGGCGGCCGCCCTGCCCCGGCTGGTTCCAGGGCAAACCCGGCGCGGTACACACCACCACCTGGCACCCGGACTGCACCAGCGCGCGGGCCACGCCGTGGGTCCGCACCGCATAGCCATTGG
>PXBU01000085.1 GCA_003566795.1 Puniceicoccaceae bacterium
AGCGTATTGCCGCGACCGCGATGAAGGATGAGGCGGTCCCGCTGATGGAGAAAGTCGCCACGCAATTCGAGGCCTCCGTCAATCTGAAGCAACTGATCGAAGCGAACATCGCCGCCTTTGATTTGGAACGCCTGGAGGCCATCGTGAATGAGGTGGCCAAGCGGGAATTTAAGACAATCGAACGGCTGGGTGCCGTGCTGGGATTTCTAATAGGTTGCTTTCAGCTCTTGATTCTCTTGCTTACCGGAGCCGTAACGCTTTAGGTTTGCAGATAAATCCCTCCTCAATCAAAACTTAAACTCACCAGACAGGATGCCAAAAAAGAAAAACAAACAACCGACAGCGGCTGAACGGGCTGAAAACAAAGTGATCTGGGGCACCACCATTGTGTTTGTCGTGCTGGGCTCGGTTCTCTTTGTGATTTTTGCGTGGGCGCGTTTCGACGGCCAATCGGAACTGGCCCAAAAAATCCGCGAGGTGACCGGCATCCAACTCGCCCACGAACCTCCTGCCCCTGCCCCAGAGCCCGAGCCCGAGCCCGAGCCCGAACCGGAACCGGAGCCCGAGCCCGAGCCCGAGCCGGAGCCGGAACTGGAGCCCGAACCGGAGCCGGAGCCCGAATCCATCGAATGGAGCGCCTTCATCAATCGCTCCGACCTGTGGCCGGAGACGCTCGAAATCACTGTCGATAAGGAGATCCAGCTGATCTACCGGAACCAAGTATACGGCGAGATCGCCTTTAGCTCCGGGCAAAACCTAAGCGTCGGCACCATCACTGAACACGGCAATATCTTTGGCCGGTCAGGCGGTATTGAAATGGAAATCCAGCTAACTGCCACGAATTTTAAGGCCTGGTTCGAAGCACAACACGGGCAGGACTACCAACTCACTTACCCGGAAAGTAAGGCGCAGCCGCGGGCAAGTGATTTCGACCAAAAATTGATCACCGAATTGCGCCGCTGGAGCCTGCGTAATTACCAGACGCCGCTGATCGAGATCGGGCCCAATAGCCTGGTGCTTAATTCAAACTTGCGGGCTTGGGGCACCGGCAATGTCGATTATGCGCGTGAGGCCCTCAATATCGCACGCGCCTATCTGCGCATCAACTCCCAACTCGGAGGCAAAGACAATTACGCCAGCTGCGAAATTCGCGATCCCGACACAGGAGCGCTGTTGGGGTCGCGGGGTATTTTTATCCCCAGCTTTTGACCCTGACGGCACTCCAAATACCTTTTCCTTATTTGCCAGCTCCACCGGGTTGAGCGATCGAGTTGCGGCCTCAATAGACTGGCGCAGCATATCCCAAGATGTCTTTAGCAATCGACACGCAAAATCTTTCATATTGCCACTCCCGCTTTATCAGTAAGCGCCGCCTCTCCCGTGAGGTAAAGGTGGGCCACGTGGGGATCGGTGGTGCCAACCCGCTCAGAGTGCAGTCGATGACTACGACGAATACTCAGGATATCGACGCCACCGTGCGGCAGACCCTCGCGCTGGCCGATGTCGGCTGCGAGATCGTTCGTATCACAGCACCCAACAAAAAAGCGGCCGAAGCGCTGGGAGAGATCGCCAAGCAGTTACGCGCCGCCAAGTGCGAGCTGCCGCTGGTCGCTGACATTCATTTTTTGCCGTCTGCGGCCATGGAGGCGGCCAAGCATGTGGAAAAGGTAAGGATCAATCCGGGCAACTACGCCGACAAGAAGAAATTCGCTGTCAAAGAATACAGCGACGCTGCTTACGATGCCGAACTCGAACGGCTGCACGAGGCCTTCAGCCCCATCGTATTGCGCTGCAAGGAACTCGGCCGTGCGATGCGGATCGGCACCAATCATGGCTCCCTCTCCGACCGCATCATGAACCGCTACGGCGACACGCCGCTGGGGATGGTCGAAAGCGCACTGGAATTTATCCGCATCGCGGAGAGTCATGGCTACCGCGACATCTGCCTCTCGATGAAAGCCAGCAACCCGAAGGTGATGATCGAAGCTTACCGCCTCACCGTGGCCCGCATGAACCAGGAAAACATGCACTACCCGCTCCACCTCGGTGTCACCGAGGCCGGCGACGGTGAGGACGCCCGCGTGAAAAGTGCCATCGGGATCGGCAGCCTGCTCTATGACGGACTGGGCGATACCATCCGTGTCTCGCTGACCGAAGATCCGGTCAATGAGATCCCGGTCGCCCGGGATCTGGCCGAAAAAGCCATGGCCCTGTGGGAGCAGCATAAAGAGGCTCCCGCCAGTGAATCGACCCAGGACAGCATCGACCCTTTTGACTTCCGCAAACGTGAGACTCGTGTCATCGACCTCGGCCCCAGCTGTCGCATTGGCGGTGAAACGGTGCCGTCCGTTATCGTCAAAACCCACCATCCAGTCAGCAATCTCGCGGCGATTATCAGTGAGGTCTGTGCCACCCAGACCAAGTTCAAAGATGCCAAGATAGAAGGCCTGCAATTAGAGATCAAGCAAGCCGCCGATCTGGATGCCTTCAAGAGCCTGCACGAGGCACTACACAGCGTGGTGCAATACTTCGTCCTGACCATCGACGCACTGGATCTGTCCGATCTGGAAAACTACCCATGGCCGGAAGGGCTGGCAGGTATCACTCTGCTGCAGCATGTGGAAAAAGAAGATGCCTTCTATGCGGCCAGCCTGCTGCAATTCTGCCGTCAGCAAGGATTCAATCTGGCACTCGATTGCAGCCCGGAAGCACTGCGTGAAGAGATCGGACCGCAACTTGAAGCGATGGGCAGCGCAAATTTGATCCTCAGCACCCAAGGTAGGGGCTTTCCTTCCACTTTCGCCCAGGCTACCGCAGACAGGCGGGAAGCCCGCGACAACACCTACGGCCACCCCCTCGGCACCTACCGCGCATTGGTCGAGGCCGCCAAGGACGTCGTCCCGGACGCCCCAATATGGATCCGCAACACCGCAGCCAATACCCTCGCACCACAAGACTATTTCTCGGACCGCCTGCTGGAGAGCAGCATCCTCAGCGGGGCCCTCCTCTGCGACGGGATCGGCGACCTCATCAGCATCGAAAACGAGCCGCAGCTCGATAAGGCCACCACCCTCGCCTATAATATTTTGCAAGGCGCCCGCGCCCGCATCTCCAAGACCGAATTTGTCGCCTGCCCCAGCTGTGGTCGCACCCTGTTCGACCTGCAAGAGGTCACCCAGCGCATTCGCTCGCGCACCGACCACCTCAAGGGCGTCACCATCGCCATCATGGGTTGTATCGTGAACGGCCCCGGCGAAATGGCCGACGCCGATTTCGGCTACGTTGGCGGCGCGCCCGGCAAGATCAACCTCTACGTCGGCAAGGAATGCGTGCAATACAATGTCCCCGCCGCCAAGGCCCTCGACCGCCTGATCGACCTGATTAAAGAACGTGGCAAGTGGATCGACCCCTGACCTCGCAAATTAAAAAACTTATTGGATCCTCCACTGCTAGACAGTAGCCATTGACGAGGGCAAAAAATGCTGCTAAAGCAAAGTCACTATGATCAGAAAAGTGCACGAGATCGTCCCTGAAGTGGCAGAAGCAGTGCGCGGTGGTTCCGGCACGATAACAGCCCATAAACTCCTCGACCTGTATCCCGGCAGCGCGATCAAGAGCGTCGGCGTGGTCCGGCTGGAGCCGGGCGCGAGTATCGGAGATCACTCGCATGAGGGGGACGAGGACTTTTACTACTGTCTCTCCGGCAACGGCGTGGTAATTGACAACGGAGTCGAGCAACCCTTCACCCCCGGCACCTTGCAGATTACCCGCAGCGGTGAAAGTCAGGCACTGCGCAATACCGGGGAAACCGAGCTGGTCTTCTTCGCGGCCCTGGTGGCGACCGTTGAAGGATAAACCGGCCTCGCAAAAAGACGCTACCGTTTCTTTTAGCGAGTTTTTCAAAAAAGTGAGACTGAAGCGATGGCACGATAGTGCCGTCTTTTCGGTTCTCTACGAATAGCCGAAAAACTTAATCGATTCACCACTACCGCTTGATTGCCTGTTCGATCTCTTCGATCAGGGGAGCCGTGCCGACATAGTAGGGGCACGAGCCTTGATGCGGGTGAAAGGTCTTGGCGGGAAAGGGATTGGTGCCGACGAATGTCCATTGCAGGCCCACGGCACCACAGAGCGCGTGCGCCGCCGCAATATCCCACACCTTGACACGGTAATCGATCGCACCCGTCAGGTAACCAGTGGCGACGTAAGCCGCGCTCAGTGCCGCGCTGCCAAACGAGCGAACCCGATATTTCGCCAGCAGTGGTGCCAGCTGCCGCTGTAGTTCCAGTTCCATCGGAAAGTGGGCACCGATCATCGTTTGCGCCTCGGCTGCAGTGGCATCGCGGTTAATTATTTTCTGGTTACGCATGAGCCGATACCCCGGCCCGCCCTCGTAGATGCAGGCCGTGCTGTGATCGTAGATGAATCCATACACCGGAGTGCCCCGATGGAGCAACGCAAGTGAGATAGCGCAAATAGGGAAACCGAGCGCATAATTGTTGGTGCCGTCGACCGGATCCACAATCCAGGCAAACTCGGATTCGAGCACCATGGCCTCATCCAGCGGAATGGCTTCCTCGCTGCAATAGTCGTCCTGCGGAAAATCGCGGCGCAACTCGGCGAAGAGTTTTTCTGAAATAGCGAAGTCGGCGAAGGTCACCCGGGTATCGTCGGCCTTCCATTCACTCGCCACCTGCCCGAACTGACGCCCGAAAAAGGCGATCTGATCGCGCACCGCCACCCGCCCCGCATTGATGCGGTGACGAAGAACGGATTTGAAACGTGTCTGGGCTTGGCGGGACATACGAGGGATGAAGAAGCTACGGAGTTTGGAGCAAATGCAACGCACAAATCGCCATATTAGCACTTGAGTGTGCATTGCCTGTGCATGATACTTACATTACGATCCTTCAGGACTCTTCCCGCTCCTGATTGATTCGCTCCCTCTCACTCCCCCCCCGTATGCATCACCGGGCGCTCCGGGCGCTCCACAACCATTGAACCTCATGCGACATATTCAATACAAACTACTTCATCTGGCGCTGATCTTCTGCGGCTTCTCCCCACTGGCTTCCTCACCCGAGGTTCGCACTTGGACTAGCTCGGCCGACCCTGACCAGACTTTTGAGGGCCAACTGCTGGAATATAACAGCCACACCGGCATGGTAACGATCGACCGCGGTGACCGCAGACTTACCTTCAGCCAAGAGCTGTTGTCTGCGGCAGACATTGAATACGCCAGAGCCGAAGGCCCCGGGCTGGCGCAGGCGGACCGCTCCGGGCGCTCGGGCGGCTCGATCATCAGCCGCCCGGTCCCGGATGTCTTGCCGAAGCCGGGCAGCGCGGCGGCTGACATGAGCCAGCCAGTGCAGGTCTTTATCATCATGGGCCAGTCCAATGTCCTGGAGATGGGCCGGGTCATCGATGAATTAAAAGAACTCTATCCCTACCTGGCTGACGACGCGGGCAATTGGACCATCCGCGAGGATGTGCGCAACATCCACTACCAGGGAAGCGGCAGACCCGCCAATGGCAACATCCGGCGCAACGATTGGCTCACCATCAGCGGTAACCGGATCGGTATTGAGATTGGCATCGGCCACTACTTGGGCTACAGCATCGACGCGCCGGTTATGATCCTCAAAAGTGCCATCGGCAACCGCAGCCTCGGCTGGGATCTCCTGCCCCCCAACGTTGCAGCTTACGAATATGACGGCACTCTCCAACCCGGCTACGGCGAGACCCCCAGTACTGCCGGCCAGGGACCACTCAAACCCGAGGATGAATGGTATGCGGGTCTCCAATACGATGGCGATGTTGCCCGCGCCAAGCGCGTATTGGATAACATCGGAGAATACTTTCCGGGAGCCGCCGATTACGAGGTGGCTGGCTTCCTCTGGTGGCAGGGCGACAAGGATATGCGTAACCCCGCTCATTTCAATAACTACGAAAAGCACCTGGTGGCCCTTATCAAATCCCTGCGCAAAGACTTCGATGCGCCGAACGCGGCCTTTGTCACCGCCTCGCTGGGCCAGACCAAGCAGGATGACACCAGCTCCGGCCACGGAATCATCCTGCAGGCAATGAAAAGCGTCGCCGGTGGCAAATATTCACGAGAACTCGGCGACAACATCGGATTTGTCTACACCCATCCACTTTCCATGGGCGGTAGCTCCAGTGGTCACTATGGCGGCAATGCCCAAACCTACATGAATGTAGGCGAAGCCATGGGCAAAAAGATGATCGAAATGCTCTCCGACTAGTGCGGTTCGACCTAAACCGAAGGGCTTCGACTACATGAAAAAACTTATTGGAGGCTCCACTAGGCCGGAGCCTTCAACCCTGGCACCGCCATCTTCATTTGACAATTTTGATACCCCGCCGGATGCTGACCGCATGACGCAAGCAAATGTAGCGGTTCTGGGATTAGGTCTCATCGGTTCGATCTGGGCGCGGCACTACGCGGCGGCAGGCCGTTTGGCCAGTGTCTGGAGTCGTAGCCCCAAGCCGGACCTGCCGTGGGAACTGGAATCCCTGGCAGCCAGCGCCGCGCAAGCGGATTTCCTGCAACTGTGCCTCTACGATGCCGACTCCGTGCGTGAGGTGTTGCAACAACTCTGCCCTCACCTCCGGCCCGGACATACCGTGATCCAGTCCTCGACCATCGACGGCGATAGTGCCGAGGAATGCGCCGCGCTGGTCCAAGCCACCGGAGCAAACTATGTGGAGGCACCCTTTACCGGCAGTAAGCCGGCCGCAGAGGAGCGGAAGACGGTCTTTTTCCTCGGAGGAAACGAGGATCGCCTGCAGCTGGTCGAACCGGTTCTGGCCACCATCTCGGCGAAACGCTTCCACATCGGTACGCCCCGCCAAGCGGCTACGATCAAACTGGCGATGAATCTACAAATCTCGGGAATCACCCAAGCCCTCTGCGAAGGTATTACCCTCAGCCGACAGGCCGACATCAGCGACGACACCTTCTTCGAGGTGATGAAGCAAAATGTAGCCTGGTCCGGCTTGTCCGCCCTAAAAGAACCAAAGATACGGGCAGATAATTTTGAGCCGCAGTTCTCCGTCAAGAACATGCACAAGGACATGCGCCTAGCCAATAAGACGGCCGGTGCAACGATGCCGCTGCTGACAACCCTGATCGAATGCTTCGCCGCGACCGAAGCCGCCGGCTATGCCGAAGAGGATTTCATCGCGCTGATTCACCAACTGAAATCTTAACCTGCGCGGACTCTCTCAATAGGCTGACGAAAAAACAAGGACGCCACCATCATGCTTTTTCCTAAAAAGCTGACTGAAAGAGATTGCACCCGAGACGAGACATTGGCATCAAAGCTCCTTTTTCGTGTCCACAACACAACCGAAACCAAACAGTAATGAACATCCACGAGTATCAAGCTAAGCGACTTCTTCATGACTACGGAGTCCCCGTCCCCAAAGGCTATGCCGCCCAGACATCGCGCGAAGTCGAGACCGCACTCTCCCACTTGGGCACCGATGAGACCATCGTCGTCAAAGCCCAAATCCATGCCGGAGGCCGCGGCAAAGGCACCTTCGTCGACGGCTACGAAGGGGGCGTCAAGCTTTGCAAGGGGCGCAATGCGGCGCTGGATGCCGCCACCCGCATGCTGGATAACACTCTGGTAACGAAGCAAACCGGCCCGGAAGGCCGCAAGGTCCAAACGATATACTTCACCGAGGCCTGTGAGATCGCCCACGAGTATTACCTGGCGATCGTGCTCGACCGTGAGACTGCCCAGTCCGTCATCATCGCCTCCACTGAGGGCGGGATGGATATCGAGGAAGTCGCCGATAAGACACCGGAAAAGATCATTAAAGTGCCGATTTCTCCGACCATGGGCCTGCGCCACCACCATTGCCGCCGCGTCGCCTTCGAGCTCGGTTTCTCTGGCGACCAGGTCAAGCAATTCGCGCGTATTCTTACCGGACTCTACAAGATGTTCTGGGAGAAGAATGCCATGCTGGTCGAGATCAACCCACTGGTCACCACCCCCGAGGGTAAAATCCTGGCACTTGATGCCAAGGTCTCCTTCGACGATAATTCCATCTTCCAGCATCCGGACATCCAGCAATTGCGCGACCTCAACGAGGAGGATCCGAAAGAGATCGAAGCCTCCAAGCACCGCCTCGCTTACATCGCGCTGGATGGTAATATCGCCTGCATGGTGAATGGTGCCGGGCTGGCCATGGCTACCATGGATATTATCAAGAGCTTCGGCGGCGAGCCGGCCAACTTCCTCGACGTGGGCGGCGGCGCCAATGAAGAGCAGGTCACAGCCGCATTTAAGATCATTCTTTCGGATCCGAAAGTCGAAGGCATCCTGGTCAATATCTTCGGCGGCATCATGAAGTGCGATGTCATCGCCCGCGGAATCATCGCTGCGGCCAAGAACGTCGACATAACAGTGCCGCTGGTCGTCCGCCTCGAGGGCACCAACGTCGAAGAGGGCAAAAAGCTGCTCCGTGAGAGCGGTGTCGCGCTCACACCCGCTGACAGTCTGGTGGAAGCTGCCCAAATCATCGTTAAGCAAGTTCAGGGCTAGCCCCGCGAACCGCACTCCCAAAATAACTTCAGCTATTATACCTATGAGTATCCTCGTAAATAAAGACACACGCCTCGTCGTTCAAGGGATCACCGGCAAGACCGGCACCTTCCACACACAACAATGTATCGACTACGGCACCAATGTCGTCGCTGGCGTCACTCCCGGTAAGGGCGGCCAGCTCTGGGAAGACAAGGTCCCCGTCTGCAACACCGTGGCCGAGGCGGTCGAAGAGCATGGAGCCAATGTCTCCGTCATCTATGTGCCGCCCCCCTTTGCTGCCGACTCCATTCTCGAAGCAATCGAAGCCGAGATTCCTCTGGTTATCTGCATCACCGAGGGTGTGCCCGTCCGCGATATGGCGGAAGTGCGCCGCCGCCTCTACTTTCACAATACCAAGACGCGCCTGATCGGGCCCAACTGCCCCGGCATCATCACCCCCGGTGAGTGCAAGATCGGCATCATGCCCGGCTACATCCACAAGCCCGGCCGCGTCGGCGTAGTCTCGCGCTCCGGCACGCTCACCTACGAAGCCGTCTGGCAGCTCACCCAAAAGGGTCATGGCCAGTCGACTTGTATCGGCATCGGCGGCGACCCGATCAATGGCACCTCGCAGACGGATGCCATCCGCATGTTCAATGAGGATCCGGATACCGATGCCATTATCATGATCGGTGAGATCGGAGGCAGTGCCGAAGAAGAAGCCTGCGCCTACATCAAGGAGCACGTCAAAAAACCTGTGGCTGGCTTTATCGCCGGCGCCTCGGCACCCAAGGGCCGCACCATGGGCCACGCCGGTGCCATCGTTTCGGCATCCGGTGTCGGCACCGCTGAAGCTAAATTTGCCGCCATGGAAGATGCCGGCGTCTCCATCGCACGCAACCCCTCCGAGATCGCCGACGCCCTGCTTAAAATTTATAAGGGATAGGCGTCGATCGGCCAGTGGCACCCACCCGGCTCGCCCCTGGCTGACCGATTTCGTCCCAAATCGCAGCAAATCCTTGCAATCGAAGACGAAGCTCGCCTCAATTAAATACTAAAGTATGCCCAGATGGCGGAATTGGCAGACGCGCCAGACTCAAAATCTGGTTCCTTCGGGAGTGCGGGTTCGACCCCCGCTCTGGGTACCACTTAACGATGCGATGTTCGCTCGCGAGATGAATCACCGCGACTACTGGGCTCCTGCCGATCCAGTTGGTGAACACCGCCGCTTAGAAAACCGGCGAGATCTCTAGTTTTTGACCGGGTTCGAGCGTGTATCGGCCCGAGTTATCGGGGTCTTCGTCGTTGCGGAAGACTTGTATTTCCAGCGGCTGGTCCAGGTCTGCCGGGGCGATCCACTGCCATTTGCCGATTTCCTGAAAGTCCATCGCGACGCCCTCCTCCCAGCTCAGGCCGCCGCCGCTGCCGCGCAGGTAAGGCTTGTTACCAATGCCGATAAATACCGAGGCTGTCACCACCGCATCGTTTTTTTTGGCTTTGCTGCGCGGTAACGGGGAAGTGCTTTCTGCTTGCTCCAGCAGTGCATCCAAACTTTCAGCGGCGGACTCAGCCTCCTCTTCCGCCGCTGGCGCGGGAGGCACGGCCTCCTGAGATGTCGCTTCTTGCGCAGAGCCTGTTTCTTCCTCCGACGGAGAGGGCGCAGCAACGGTTTCGTCGGTGACCTCAGCTGGCTCGGGTTCACTCGCGGCTGTCGCTTCGTCCGCAGTGGAGGAGGCTGCATTCTCCTCTTCAACCGGCGGCTCGGGCTGGGCTGCCTTGGCTTTTGACTCGATGATGCGACTTACCGCCGCCGAGGAATGGTGGCCGTTTTCCGAAATGGCGCGATGCAGCAACCGGGCCTCCTGCGGCCCCCGGCGCTCGCGGGCCGAACGCTTGGGCCGATCAATTTTTGGGGCCACTGTTTTGGTGGGCTTCTCGGGTGGCGTCTCCTGGGGCTGCGCCGCAGGTCCTGGGGTCGAGGCTTGCGGGCGGGCACTTACCTCTACCGCTTGCGCCATCGCCGATATTTGCGCCTCCAACACCTTCAAGCGCTTTTCGACCGCATCCAGTCTTTCAGGATCAATGGGAGGCGGGATGTTTTCCGGAAGCGCCTCAAGCTTTTGATTGATTTGTTGTATCGCCTGTTCTTGCGCAGCGCGGGCCGACTCCAGCTGCTCAAACTTCTGGTCGGCCACATCGGCCAGCGCCCCGCTATGCCGGTCGGCCTCGGCCACCGCACTCTCCAGCGCCCGGATGCGGGTGACCGTCGCGGCCAGAGCTTGCTCGGCATCCTGAAGGTGCTTCTTGAGCGCCCTCAACTCGGCGGCCCGGTCCTCCTGCTCCTCACGCACCCGCACCTTAAACTCGACCACATAAGGTAATACAAACAGAGCGGCACCCAGTGCGACTGCCGTCACGCAGGCGGCGACCTGCCAATCGGTTAGCTGCCAGCCGCCCAAGATGGCAATCGCCAGTGCCGTCGCGACAAGCACAACATCCCCTACAATAAAGGGCCATTTACTGAGCGTCGTCTGGGAATCTTCGTCCGTATGCATGCTTCGGCGGTGAGCTGATCAGAGCCGAATTAAACTGCTCGGGCGGCGCTAATCAACCCTGTTTTCCAAGCAGCGCCTAGTGTCGATTATATTTAGCCTGGCAAAATATATGCTGGGGTGTAATGTCGATACTGGTCGCCTGGGGGATGAAAATAAGGTGACCGAAGGTTCAAGCCATCGCCCAAGCATTCTACCACTGAATGGCGTGGACGGTGAATGGATAGGGGTTGAATTTTGCCTGTTGGCGTATACACTACATTCTCATGTCGAAGCTTTATTTAGTATGCGCCGCCGCGTTGGTTTTTTTGTTTAGCTCGAGCATGGCGAGCGATGAGAACAAAACATTGCGAACAATGATGGTGGAACAGCAAATCAAGGCGCGGGGCATTACCGATGAAGCCACCTTGCAGGCGATGGCAGCCGTCGAGCGTCATCGCTTCGTGGATGGTGCCATGAGCGAGCGGGCCTATGAGGACCGTCCACTTCCGATCGGGCATGGGCAGACCATCTCGCAACCCTTCATCGTGGCCTATATGACGGAGATCGTGCAGCCGAAGCCGGAGCACCGGGTGCTGGAAATTGGCGCGGGTTCGGGCTATCAGGCTGCGGTGCTGGCGGAGATTGTCGAAAAAGTTTACACCATCGAAATCGTCGAGCCGCTGGCGAAATCGGCGGGAGCGTTGCTGCAAGAACTGGGTTACGACAATGTCGAAGTGCGTCATGGTGACGGTTACTACGGCTGGCCGGATGCCGGGCCGTTTGACTCAATCGTGGTCACTGCGGCGGCTTCGTATATCCCACCTCCGCTGATCGAGCAACTGAAGGAGGGTGGCCGCATGATTATCCCGGTGGGCTCCCCGCTGCGCACCCAGCAACTGATGTTGGTCGAAAAAAAGGAGGGCGGCGAGGTGCAAACTCGTAGCCTGATGCCGGTGCGCTTCGTCCCCTTCACGCGTACGGATGATTGATCCGGCGGGAGCCAAAGGGAGCCGAATGCAGCGCATGGGGCCTGCTGTCGGCGCCTTTTCCATCGGGCTGATCGGCTGCCAAATCGCCTGGATGCAGGTGCTGGCACAGGCGCAGTGGTCGCATCTGGCGCACATGATTATCGCGGTGGCGATGCTGGGCTTCGGTGCTAGCGGGACCTGGCTGGCGGCAGGTGGCAAGTGGTTATTGCAGCGGGCTACCTTCGCCGTCCCGCTCTGCATGGGGCTCTCTTCGCTGGCAATGGCGGCAGCGCTCTATCTGGCCATGAGTGACTTCGCGCGCTTCGACATGATGGAGCTCTTTATGGGCGGCGGTGGTGGCGGCTGGAAACTGGTCTTTACCTACCTGATCTTTTTTCTGCCGTTTTTTCTGGGTGCCCTGGCGATTGGATTGGTCTTTACCGCCGCGCCCGAGCGGGCGGGCATCATCTACGCATGGAATTTGGGGGGCTCGGCTCTGGGCGGACCGATGGCCTTGCTGCTGCTGAACTTTGTCACTGCGCCCGCTGTGGCCTTGTTGTTAGCTGGTCTGGCGGCAATGGCGGCGATTCAGGCCGGACTCTGGCGCATCAACCGCTGGGCCTGCGGCGGACTGCTGCTGACGATGCTCATCGCGGGGTGGTTTCCCCCCGAGGTGCAGCGTTCATCTTACAAGGACCTGTCCCGCGCACTGGATATGCCGAACAAGGAAGTCATGGGCCCGTTGGCCAATGCTCACGGCGAGGTGCACACGGTGCGATCGCCAGCGCTCCGTTTTGCCCCGGCGCTGAGCCTGCAGTTCACAGGCGAGCCGCCGCGGGGCCGGGCGGTCTTCGTCAATGGTAACCCCTACGGCACGCTGCTGCCCGCCCCGGAAGCAGGCACGCCGTTTATTCTGGATGCGACGCCGCGCGGTCTGGCCTACGCGATGGCGAGCCCCAGTTCGGTGCTGATCCTGAATGCCGGTGCCGGGGAAGACGTGGTGCACGCCGAGTCCCATGATGTGGCATCCATCACGGCAGTCGAGCCACACCCGCTAGTGCGATCCCTGGCACAGGATAGGGATGACGCACGCTCGAAGAGCACCCGGTGGCTCGGCGGAACAGGACGGGCCTATCTATCAAGCAGGGTCGCCCACAGCACCGACCGACGCTATGATCTGATTGTGCTCCCGGCGGTAGGAGAGTTTGGGGGCGATTCCGGCCTACGGGCGATTGAAGAGGATTACGGACTCACGCGGGAGGCCTTTGAGCAAATGTGGCAACTGTTGTCCGATGACGGCATGCTGACGGTCTCGACTTGGATCGATTACCCGCCCCGTCACTCATTGCGCATTGCCGCCACGCTGGTCAATCTCTTGCAGCAACAGGTGAAAACTCCCATCGCGCAGCACCTGCTGGTGGTTCGCAGTTGGGGCATGATTAATTTCGTCCTGCTGCGCTCGCCGCTGGACGATGAACGCTGGCAGCGGGCATTGGAGTTCTCCCAGGCGCAGGGCTTCGATCTGCTGGGTGGCGACGAGATAGCAACCAGCGGCGCTGAAGCGGCGACGCTGCACACGATGGACGATGCGACCTTAGTCGAGGGCTTGGAGCTGCTGTATGCCGGCGAGTGGATAGCCCTCCAGGCCGAATACCCCTTTAATATCGCGCCGGTCTCGGACGATAATCCTTACTTCCAACAGTTTTTGCGGGGGGATCAATGGCAGGTCTATCGTGAGTGGTTTTTGCAGGACGCCGCGCCATTCCTGGAGATCGGGTTGCCCTTGTTGCTGTTGACCTTCGCCCAAATTGCCCTGATCAGCATCCCCTTAATACTGCTGCCACTGCTGCGCTTGCGCTCCGGGGCCCGTGGCTTCGCGCGACCTTTCGTTTATTTCTCCAGCGTCGGAGGTGGGTTTATGTTGTGGGAAATCATCCTGATTCAACGCTACATATTATATTGGGGCCACCCCATCTTTGCAGCGGCGGGAGTCATTTCCATTTTGCTGCTAGGGATGGGGCTGGGCAGTTGGTGCAGCGGGCGCCTGCCGGGCTGGCAGTCATGGACTGCCCGTATCAGCGGCCTGATTGCTGTCCTGCTGCTGATGTATGCGCTGCTGCTGCCCGCTTTTATCACTGCCACGATGGGATTACCGGGAATCGTGCGCGTGGCGCTGGGGGTTGTCGTCCTGTTGCCAGTCGCCTTTTTGATGGGCATGCCCTTCCCGCTCGGCGTCCGCTGGGTCGAGGAATCCACCCGCACCCGCATCGCCTGGGCCTGGGGTATCGACGGCTATGCCTCGGTCATCACCGCCACCGGTGCGATGTTGATCGCCGTCACAGTTGGTCTTAACGTACCCATCTATCTGGCCGCTGCCGCCTACGCCATCGCGGCATGGGCCAGTCAGTCGGCCGCATCAGCGATTCGTTGCGAGTGAACGCTAAATGTAGCCATGCAACAAAAGGCTTTACGCGCGGTCACAAGCCAATTCATTCTAACAACTATGAAAAAACCTTACTCCAACCGATTACTCCTCACGGCACTTTTTGCCATCTCAACAACCGTTGCCGCAGCCAACCCGTGGTCCACCCGGCACATTGAAAACCCGGACGGCCCCGGCATGGCCATGGACATCCTCTACGAGGGCAACCCAAGCGCACGACTTATTTACGGCGAGGGCCAGATGAAACCCTTCCTCCATGTGTTCGGTCTCGAGGGAGAACTGCTCACCAACCCGGGCGTCGATGCCGAGGGTGATACGGCAGGACGCTTCCCGCACCACCGTGGCATTTTTATCGGTTGGAATAGAGTCCGCTCAGAACTCGGCAACGATGATCTCTGGCATCTCCGGCGAAACGAGTCGATGGAGGTCACCGACATCCGAACATCCGCCGTGACCGACGACTATGCCGAGATCGTGGCTGAAATTGTCTGGCGCTCCTCCAACAAGGACGATGCCGGCGACAACACCCTCCTGCGGGAGACCCGCACCCTGCGCATCTCAAAACCGGATGGACAACGCAACACCACAGTCGATGCCACCTTCACCCTGACCGCAGCCCGCGACCTCAGCCTGGGTGGCGATTTGCAACATGCCGGCGTGCATTTCCGCGCCCATCGGGATGTCAATGACCGGGCGAACGAAACCATCTACATGTGGGACCCGGACGTCGATGGTGGCCGCGGCCGCATCGTCAACCCCGAAATGCGCTGGTGCCGACTGGTCTATCCGATCAGCGACCAATGGTATTCCACCATCCAACTCAACGCCCCCAGCAACCCCACCGAGGAACTTTCCTGGCGTGATTACGGGCGCTTCGGGTTTTTCTTCAAACGCGAGATGCAACAAGACGAATCCTTCACTATCAATTACCGGTTCATCACCTCACCAGTCCGGGCACCCGGCGAAAACGGCTTCGACCAGTCAATGGCGGACGCTATCCGCAAGCTCTCCGACGAAGCCTACCAGACTTACGCAGAACACTTTTAGCCGCTGCTGCTGCGAGTGGTCCCGCGCATTTCCCACCGAAAAACTAGCTGTAAATCATTGAGCGGACTGATGCTTCATCGGTATAGTTTATTTTCGTTATTCCTGGCTGGCTCCGTCATGGCCGCCCCGCTGAATATCGTCCTGATCACTGCGGACGACATGAACTGGGATTCGACCGGGGTGACGGGCAGCACGGTGCCGAACATCACGCCAAACATCGACCGCCTTGCCTCCGAGGGTATCCTGATGACGCAAGCACACGCGACCATCCCCGTCTGCCAACCGGTGCGGGCGACGATGCACACCGGACTCTATCCGAACCGCAGCGGCGTACGCGGCTTCAACCCGATCAACGCAGGCGTGCGGACGATCAATCAGGTCATGCACGAGCACGGATACCTCATCTCGATGTTTGCCAAGCTCCCCCACTACAAACCTGCCAGCAAATTCCATGTCGACTATGCCGTCTCCGCCAAAGAACTCGACGTCGGGCGCAACCCCGAAAAGTTCGCCGCGCATACCCGCACCTTCCTTGAAATGGCGCAGGAAAAAGAGCAGCCCTTCTTCCATCACGTCAATGGACAAGATCCGCACCGCCCCTTCCTTTGGAACGGGGAGGAATCGCGCGAGGGTATCTTCCCCGGCGTTAATCGGATAATAGGGCCGGAGGAAGTGGAGGTACCCGGATTTCTGGAAGACCTGCCAGCGGTGCGCCAGGAAGTTGCCGATTACTACACCTGCGTACACCGCTTCGATGAAATGGTCGGCAAAGTGCTGCAGGAGATCGACGAGGCGGGCCTGACCGACAACACCTTGGTCATGCTCTTCGCCGGTGATCACGGGATGGCCTTTCCTTTCGCGAAATCCAACCTCTACGCAGCGGGCACACGCGGCACCTTGATCCTGCGCTGGCCGGGAAAAATTCCAGCCGGAGTGATCGACCATAAACACCTGGTTGCTACCATCGATTTTGCGCCGACCCTACTGGAGGCCGCCGGACTTCCGGCCATTGAGGGGATCGACGGGCGCTCCTTCCTGGAAATTGCCAAGGGCGGACGCCAAGACGGACGCGAGCATGTGTTCACTGTCTATCACGAGACTTTCGCTCCGGTGCTTTTTGAAACGCGGGCCATCCGCACCCGCGATTCCGCTTACATTTGGAATGCCTGGAGCGATGGTGAAAAGCGCTACCGCGCCGAAAACATGACCGGCGCGACATGGGCAGCCATGGTAGAGGCCGGTAAGACTGATCCGGGAATTCGCGCTCGCTGCGACTACTACCTGTTTCGTGAACCCGAAGAATTTTTCCTCGTCGATTTCGACGGCGACGAGCGGAATAACCGTATCGACCACCCCGCCAATGCCAGCCAGGTCGCCGAAATGCGTAGGAAGCTCCTTGAGTGGATGGAAAAATACGAAGACCCCCTGCTCGATGACTACCGCAGCCGGGCCATCCCACCCCGCTAACAAGCCCGACCTCGCCGAACCAGCAAACTCCGAGCCTTGATGCGCCCCCCCGTGGCACCGGCGCTCGCGCATGGACCCATCCCCGTGAAGACGATGGCCCGGCAGCCCGAACGCTCAACCGCCCGTCGCATAACCAGGCAAGCATCCCTCTACCACTCTACCAAATCGCTCTTAAAAATTTTAGCCTGGCAAAATATATACATCTGAACGATATTTTCGTTTCGCGAAGACCATGATTACAAAACTCCCTAAAAAATCACAATTTTGCCGCAGTGAACCATTCTACAGCAGTGAAGCGATTCGACGGGAAAACTTAGATTTTTACCTTGCGCACCCACGCGAAAGGCCCATCTTTCGCAGTTCAGCGTAAGAGCGCGCCCTGAGAAGGGCCCGCTCCCCGGCTAGTCTCTCGGTCACAACACAACGAGAGACTTTAGCGGTCAGGGTGGTCAGGTGACGACCCCGACGGTTCCGGCAAATCGGAATCCATAGTCAGGGAAACTCAAATCAAACACATATGTCAGACATCACAGATACTATCGTCGATAAGGCGGCCATCATCAAGGAATTCGGTGCCAACGAAAAAGACACCGGCTCCGCCGAAGTGCAAATCGCGCTGCTCACCGCGCGCGTCAGACACCTCACCGAGCACCTGCGCGACAACCGCAAGGACTTCCACTCACGCCGTGGCTTGATCGCTATGACGGCCCGCCGCCGCAAGCTACTCGATTATCTCAAGCGCACCGACTTCAAGCGCTACACCGCGATTCTCGAAAAGCTCAAACTGCGCCGCTAAGACTTTACATCATGCCGGGCTTCGCGAAACGGAGCCCGGCATTTTATTTTCCCCCGTTCTTTCAAAACACCTTATCGCAATCGTAATCTTAATCATAATCCTCCCCCATGCGACCCGAGGATTACGATTAGGAGTAGGATTACGATTAGGAATCTCCCAAGGAGTTCGATCATTTCCTCTAGGTCGGAGAGGGTTTACCCCTCGACCAACGCTTGCTGGGCCTGACAAAACACGCCACCCCCTCGCTCGCCATCGAATGACGCATCGCGTCGAAGCATGAAGCCTCTCCTACCCATCAATTTTCCCGAAGCATCGCAACCGATTTGCGGTGCTGGCGGCAGATGACGGTCCCATCCCTGACATGCCGTTGAATGCAAAAAGCAACACACACATAGAATGAAACAAAAACACAACGTAAGCGTTGACGGGCTCGATATCGAGTTCGCAACAGGTACCCTGGCAGGCCTCGCAAGTGGCGCTGTCACCATCCGCTCCGGCGAGACCGAACTCTTCGTTTCGGCTACCGCAGCATCCACCCTCCGCCCCGGACAAGACTTCTTCCCGCTCACGGTGGACTACCGTGAGAAATTCTCCGCTGGCGGCAAATTCCCCGGCGGCTACTTCAAGCGCGAAGGTAAGCCCTCCGAAAAGGAAATCCTCCCCTCCCGACTTTGTGACCGGCCCCTGCGGCCGCTCTTCCCTAAGGGCTTCATGAACGAAGTGCAGGTCATCGGCCTGCTGCTCTCGACTGACCGCATCCACGAACCGGATGTGCTCATGGTCAATGCCGCATCTGCCGCGACCCTGATCTCCGACATCCCCTGGAACGGCCCGGTCGGCTGTGTCCGCGTCGGCCAAATCGACGGCGAATTTATCACCAACCCGACCCACGATGAAATGCTCGATTCCGACCTCGATCTCATTTACGTCGGATCAGAGACCGAAATGCTTATGATCGAGGGTTCGGCCGAGTTCATCTCGGACGAACGCTTCTACGAAGCACTCGAATACGGTCAAAAAGCTATCCAACCCATCATCGCTGCTCAGCGCGAATTGGCCAAATTGGCGGGGAAGGAGAAAAAAGAATTCCCGCTAGTCACCACCCCGCAGGAAATCGTTGAGTTCTGCGAAGCCCACGCGGCTGAGAAGGTCAAGGAAGCCCTCGGCAACGACAGCTACTCGGCGCGCAAGATCGCTATTGAAGCAATCGCCGAAGAAACCACCGCTGCGCTGAAGGAAAAGCTGGGCGAAGAGAACGTGAATGGCGACGACGTTGCCCGCGCTTTCGACGAAATCCAGGAGAAGCTCTACCGCCAGAACATCCTCGAGACCGGTCGCCGCGTCGACGGCCGCGGGGCACAGGACCTGCGTTCCATCTCCTGCGATACTGGTGTGTTACCCCGTGTCCACGGCTCTGCCATCTTCAATCGTGGTGAGACGCAAGCACTCGTTATCGCGACACTCGGCACCAGTCGCGACACCCAGGACATCGACGGCCTCACTGGCGGTGCCCGCAGCAAGTCCTTCATCCTGCACTACAACTTCCCGCCCTTCTCGACGGGCGAGGCAGGACGTTTCGGCTTCACCAGCCGGCGGGAGCAGGGCCACGGTGCCCTGGCTGAGCGCTCGCTACTGCCCATCCTTCCCCCGGAAGATGAATTCCCCTACGCGATCCGCGTGGTTTCTGAAGTGATGAGCTCCAACGGCTCCACCTCGATGGCCTCGATCTGCGGCGGCTGCCTCTCACTAATGGACGCTGGCGTACCGATCACCGCCCCCTGCGCTGGTATCTCCACTGGCCTCGTCACCGAACAGGACGAAAATGGTAAGATCACCAAGCACGTCATCCTGACCGACATTCTCGGCGCGGAAGACCACTTCGGCGACATGGACTTCAAAATCGCCGGCACACCTGACGGCATTACCGGCTTCCAGCTGGACCTCAAGATCCAGGGCCTGCCCTTCGACATCACTCTCGAGGCCATTAAGCAAAACCGTGAAGCCCGGATGAAGATCCTGGCCATCATGGCTGAGCACATGCCCGAAAGCCGCAAGGACCTGCGCGAGCACGCACCGCGCATCCACACCATCAAAATCGATCCGGAAAAAATCGGTGCCCTCATCGGCCCCGGTGGCAAGAACATCCGCCGCATCACTGAAGTCTCTGGTGCCCAAGTCGATATCGACGAAGACAACTCCGGCAAGGTGCTCATCTTCGCTACCGACCAAGAATCGATGGAGCGTGCCATCCAGGAAGTCGAGCTCTGCACCGCCGAGATCCTCGTGGGCAAGACCTACCGTGGCATCGTGCGTGGCGTGAAGGAATTCGGCGCTTTCGTCGAATGTTTGCCTGGCAAGGAAGGTCTGGTCCACATCTCCGAACTGGCTGACTTCCGCGTCAATAAAACCGAAGACATCTGCAAACTCGGCGACGAAATGGTCGTCAAGTGCATCGGCGTTGAGAAGGGCAAAGTCCGCCTCTCCCGCAAAGCCGCACTCGAAGAAGCCAAGGAAGCCGACGATGCCGACGCTCCCGAGCCGGAAAACGAGGTAAAGGCCAGCGAGTAAAAACGCAACAAGCAGCCCAGCTGCCCAAACGATTGATCCATTCCAAAAGCGGTCGCCGAAAGGCGGCCGCTTTTTTCGGTTTTTATCCAGTTCGGCGCACGTTTGGCAGCAGTTCAGTCCAATTAACGCACCATCGCCGTGATTGGCATGGAAGATGTTCAAATAAAATATATGAGCAAAATTGGATTTCTTTTGGATATGGATGGTGTCATCTACCGTGGCAATGAGTTAATTCCCGGTGCAGACACCTTTATTAACGGATTACGCGAACGTGGCATCCCCTACTTGTTTTTGACCAACAATAGCCAGCGCACCCGGCGCGATGTCGCCCACAAGTTGCGCAAGCTGGGAGTCAATGCCACCGAGGACGACGTCTTTACCTGCGCCATGGCAACGGCCCGCTTCCTGGCCAATCAAACACCCGGCGGCACCGCTTATGTGATCGGTGAAAATGGTCTGGTCAATGCCTTGCACCGCAACGGCTACACGGTTGCCGATGATGATGTGGACTATGTGGTGGTGGGCGAAGGCCGCACGCTTAATTTCGAAATGGTCGAGCGCGGCGTCCGCCTGGTGGATAAAGGTGCACGCTTGATCGCGACCAATATGGACACCACCTGCCCGACTGAAAACGGCATCCGCCCGGGCTGCGGAGCCATCGTCTCAATGATCGAGCGTGCCACCAACCGCACCGCTTTTTCCGTCGGGAAGCCCAGCCCAGTGATGATGCGTGCCGCACGCGAACAGTTGGGCCTGCGCACGGCGGAAACGATCATGGTGGGCGATACCATGTATACCGATATTCTCGGGGGCGCCCAAGTCGGCTACCGCACCGTGCTGGTTCTCAGTGGCCATACTACCCGCGCAGGCATCGCGCACTTCGCCTACAAGCCGGATCTGATCTGCGACTCAGTGGTCGATATCCCCGAAACGTTCTATCTCGAAGCACCGCAGGCGACGTCGGATGAACTCACCACTGGGCCGTCAGGGCAGGTGGCCGTTTGACTCGAGGCGGATTAGAAGATGGGCAGGTGGACTCGCTGGTAAAAGCGGGGTCGAAGCGGAATGTAGAGATTCCCCTCTCCCACTCGCAACCAACCCAAAACGAAGTTTCGAGTCCACCGAATGCGCCACCCACCCTTGCGCCGAATCCAGTATTGCCTCAAGCAAGGCGGCGCGTTTCTTTTGCAACATGGATGTCGAAACCCTAGCTCAATCAGCCACCAGCCCAGCCGAAGAACCCGCTGGTCTCAACGATACCGAACGCTTGCTCTGGCTGGCCAAAGCTGGCCACTGGCACGAAGCCCACGATCTAAGCCAGCAAGTGCCCGATCCCGCCGGATCGTGGATCCACGCATGGTTGCATCGGCAAGAGGGCGATTACGGCAACGCCTGCTACTGGTATACGCGTGCCGGTAAGCCTGCTGCACCGGAAGAGGCTCCGCTCGAAAAGGAGTGGTTTGACATCGCACGGGCTCTGCTCGGCAAATAGCCAAGCGGACCAGGGAGAGGTGGCCCACCTGCCCCGGAAACCGCTATCGTATTGCGGGCGCGGAGCAGAATCCTTCGGTCCCGCATCCTAACTACCCGAATATCTCTTTCCGCAACCCCTGAATTGTCGCCAACCCCTGCCAGTCAGCCCCGCGTAATGGATGCACTTTGGGCGGATACTTCCGCCCCTTCTCCCGCTGCCAGGAATCCACCAAGCCGCGCACGAACTCTTGGCTACCCAGAATCGCCCCATCCG
>PXBU01000323.1 GCA_003566795.1 Puniceicoccaceae bacterium
AGCGCTCCAGCTCGGCGATTATCTGCAGCGCGCGCACCTTGGGGGCACCGCTGAGGGTGCCGGCCGGGAAGGTGGCGCGCAGTAGATCGTAGGCGGTGCAGTCCGGGCGGATGGTGCCGGCTACCTGCGACACAATGTGCATAACATGTGAATATCTCTCGATTGTCATGTAGTCCGGCACATGCACGGAGCCAAATTCACAGACGCGGCCGATGTCGTTGCGGGCCAAATCGACCAGCATCAGGTGCTCGGCGCGTTCTTTGGCATCGGCGAGCAGGTCTTTTTCCAGCGCCAGATCCTCGGATTCGTCGGCTCCACGGTGCCGGGTGCCAGCAATGGGGCGGATTTCGACCTGTTGGCCGGTCAGCCGCACATGCACCTCCGGCGAGGCCCCCACCACGGAAAAATCCCGGTCCTCCAGCAAAAACATGTAGGGCGAGGGGTTGATGGTGCGCAGGGCGCGGTAGAGCGCCACTGGCGAGGGGCTAAAATCCTTTTCAAACCGCTGGGATAGAACAGTTTGGATGACATCGCCTGCCCGGACGTATTCTTTGACCTTTTCGACCGCAGCCTCGAAATCCGGCTGGGTGAAGTTGCCGGGGGGCACCGAGACTTCGCCGGGCTCGGAGAGGCCGCGATGGGCCAGCTGCTGGCGGGACTCAAGTTGTTCACAAATTGTGTCAATTTCTTCACAGGCGGCTTGGTAGGCGGCCGCTGGGTCGCCCTCAATGTGGGCGTTAACGCAGACGCGCAGCACCTGCCGGACATGATCAAAAATGAGCACCGAATCGGTGATCATATAGTAGAGAATCGGCAGTTGTAGCGGATTGTCCGCCGGTTTTTGAATGCTCGGCTCGACGTAGTGGACGTATTCATGGCCGACGTAGCCGACAGCACCTCCGTTGAAGGGCGGCATGCCGGGGGTGGCAACCGGCTGGTATTGCGCCATTTCCGCCTCGATGATTTTGAGCGGGTCCTCGGGGGTGGGGTGTTGTTCGGTGCGCCCGTCCTTGTAGGTAACGGTGACCTCGTCCTCAAAGATGCGCAAGACCTTGCGCGGGTTGGCACCGAGAAAGGAATAGCGGCTGATCCGCTCGCCGCCGACGATCGACTCGAAGAGAAAAGCCGGCCCCTCGGCCCGGATCTTCGAGTAGGCCCCGAGAGGGGTCTCGCAGTCGGCGGTCAAATCCAGATACACCGGCACGGTATTGCCCTGGGCGGCCAGCGCTTCGAATTCGGATTTGGAGGGGTGGATCGGCATTTGAGTGAACGTTGAACGCTCAACCTTGAACGCTCAACATCGAAGTTTTAAGGACAAACCCTAAGATTGGAGCAACTCGAAATGCTGATTGGCGCGTTCCAGGGTGGATTCAATGTCGTCACCCATCACGGTGAAGTGGCCCATCTTCCGTCCGGGGCGGGCGGCACCCTTGTCGTAGAGGTGGAGCTTGCACTGTGGGTCGGCCAGCAGGGCGGCCCAGTCGGGGGTGCCTTGCTCCCATAGGTCGCCGAGCAGGTTGATCATCACGGTGGGGCGGTGCAGTGCTACCGAGCCGAAAGGCAGATCCGTGACGGCGCGGATGTGCTGCTCGAACTGGCTGGTGAAGCAACCCTCGATGCTGTAGTGCCCCGAGTTGTGGGGGCGGGGTGCCATCTCGTTGATGATCAGGTCGCCGCTTTCTGCCAGAAAGAGTTCGACGGCGATCAGGCCGACTACTTCCAACCGGTCGGCGATCTGGCGAGCGAGCGCCTCGCCGGCGGCCCGGGTAGAATCGGTCACGCGGGCAGGCACGATCGAGGCGTGAAGGATGTGATCGACGTGGATGTTTTCCGCCATCGGCAGTGTCACCTTGCTGCCGTCCGCCTTGCGGGCGCAGATCACTGAAAACTCGCCGACGTGGTGAATCCATTTTTCCACCACCACCCGGGGCGGCTCGCCGAGGAATTCCCACAGGTAGTCGCAGTCCTCGGCCTCGTGCGGGGCGTTGAGCTTGATCTGCCCCTTACCGTCGTAGCCGAAAGCGGCGGTCTTAATCACGCAGGGGAAGCCGATTGCGTGCACGGCGTTTTTCAGGCTCGTGGGTGATTCGGCATACTCAAAGGGAACGCAGGGCAGGCCGCTGGCTTTTAGGAAATCCTTCTCCCGCTGCCGATGCTGGCAGATGTGGAGCGCCTGCTTGCCGGGCAGCACGGGCTTGATCGCGCTGAGGGTTTCGATGACTTCCGCCGGGATGTTTTCAAACTCGAGGGTGATGACATCGACCGCTTCGGCGAAGCCTCGCAGGGCCGCCTCGTCGTCGTAGTCAGCGTTGACCTCGCGGTCGGCCACCATGCCGGCAGCGCAGGGCCCCTTGGGCTCGAAGACGTGAAAGCGGTAGCCGAGTGCCCGGCCTGCCAGGATGAGCATGCGCCCCAGTTGGCCGCCGCCGAGGATACCGATGGTGCTGCCGGGAGCGATCATGCCTCGGTATTGACGGTCTCCGCTACCTGTTTGGTTTGCGCCTCGCGGTAGGCCAGCAGGTGGGCCCGCACGCTTTCGTCGCTGAGCGCGAGGATGGCGGCAGCGGAAAGCGCAGCGTTCTTGGCTCCCGGCACGCCGATCGCCAACGTCATTACCGGGATGCCGGCTGGCATTTGGACGATGGACAGCAGCGAGTCCTGACCGCTGAGTGCTTTCGATTGAACCGGCACCCCGAGCACAGGCAGTTGTGTGATGGCGGCGGTCATGCCCGGTAGGTGGGCGGCTCCGCCAGCTCCGGCGATGATCACCTTGATGCCACGCCCCTCGGCGGTCTCCGCATATTCATAGAGCCGCTTGGGGGTGCGGTGGGCGCTGACGATCCGCGTCTCGAAGGGAATATCGAGCTGTTCGAGTAGGGTAGCGGCCTCCTGCATGGTGCTCCAGTCGGATTGACTGCCCATGATGATGCCGACGACGGCTGCTTTTGCATTCTCTGCCATAAACGCAGAGAAGCACTTTCCAGCCGCGAATCAATCTTTCTGTGCGGACGAATATTTTACAAACACCCCTTATTTTATAGCCTGGATATAAATATATGGTTGACGAGTGGTTGGGTGAGTGACTTGCTGGGGTTTATGCAAAAGACGAGACGGATGAAGTTGGAGGGGGTGCCTGCTTGCTACCATGCGATGAGTCGTGTGGTGGGGGGTGAGCGTTTATTCGGGGACCGTGAGAAGGAGGTTTTGCGTAAGATGCTGTGGCAGGTGGCGGACTTCTGTGGGGTGGAGATTCTGACTTATTGCGTGATGTCGAATCACTTCCATGTGCTGGTGCGGGTGCCGGAGAAGCAGGTGGTCGCTGATGTGGAATTGCTGCGCCGCTTCAAGGTGCTCTATCCGAAGCCGACGAAATACCAGACGGCAGAGTTTGCGCGACTGGAGAAGGCACTGCGGGAGGGCAATGAGGACGCGCTGGCGTTCCGGGAGCGTTTACTGGCGCGGATGCATGACCTTTCGGAGTTTATGAAAACGTTAAAACAGCGCTTCTCGATCTGGTATAATCGTAACCACGGGGAGCGGCGGGGCACGTTGTGGATGGATCGTTTCAAGAGCGTGCTGGTGCAAGGGGCGGGCAACCCGCTGCAAACAATGGCGGCTTACATCGATCTGAATCCGGTGCGGGCGGGCCTGGTGGATGATCCGAAGGATTATCGCTTTTGCGGCTATGCCGAGGCGGTGGCCCATTCGGCAGGCTCAGGGCGGGCTCACTCGCCGGGCTCGGGTCCTACCCGGGCAACGACAGGCTCGCGGGCTTTGAGCGGAATACTCCATATTTGGCGGGCGTATGCGGATGGCTCCGCGCGCAATAAGCTCCCGGTGGCTGAGGCGCTGCAGATGCACCGGGAACTGATTTTCGGCAAGCGGGCGGGGCAACCGGGGCTGTCGGAAAATGAACGTAAGCACGCACTGAAAGTGCTGGAGCAAGAGCGCGCGGTACTACCGAAAGCGACGGTGCTGCGCTGCCGGGTGCGGTATTTTACGGATGGGGCGATTCTGGGCAGCCAGGAATTTGTGCGCGGCTTGGTGGATTCCTGGCAGCGGGAGAAGGGTCGGAAGTATCCGCCCAAAGTGCATCCATTACGCGGGGCCGACTGGCAAGGACTGGCGACCATTCAGGGCTTGAGAAGGCAGATCTTTGGGTGATTACCGGATTATTCGGCCGCGGTGCAGGCTTTGCGCAGGCGGGCTTGCAGGTGGGTGCGGCGCACTTGTTGCTCGTTGTTTTTGATGGCCATGGCGTAGGCGTCGAGTGATCCGACGAGGTAGACTTTGGACTTGGCGCGGGTAATCCCGGTGTAGACGAGGTTGCGCTGCAGCAGGAGGAAGTGCTGCTTGAGTAGGGGAATAATCACTACCGGATATTCGCTGCCCTGGCTCTTATGAATGGAGATGGCGTAGGCTAGTTGGACATCGGACAATTCCCCTTTGGTGTATTCGACCCGAGTTTCACCAAATTCAACGGTGAGCCCGGAGCGGTCCGGCGCGATGGCGCGAATGATGCCGGTGTCGCCATTGAACACATTTTTATCGTAGTTGTTACGGGTTTGGATGAGCTTGTCGCCGATGCGGTAGCGGACGCTGCCGTATTCGAGTTCGGCGGGCAGCGGCTTCTTGGTTTTCTCCCGGAAGTGGGTTTGCTGCGCGGCGGCGTAGTCCGGGTCGGAGCGGAGCCGTGACTCTGCCTGAACCTTGGGATTGAGCACTTCCTGTAGCTCCGTATTTAAAATGGTGATACCGCCGGTGCCCCGGTGCATAGGCGACATGATTTGCAGATCCCGGATGGGGTCCAGACCGTGGGTTTTTGGGATGTATTCGCGGGCGAGGTATTTGATTGCCCGCACGCATTGCTCCGGATCTTCCGCTTCGATAAAGGTAAAATCTTTGGCCGGGTCGAGTTCGCGCAAGCTGCGGAAGGTCCTACCGGGGTGGGTCTCGCCTTGGAGGATGGCGTGGGCAGTGGTGACGATGCCGCTCTCTTTGCCTTGGCGGTAGATGGTGTCGAGGCGGGTGACCTGCGCGGGCGGGGCGGTCAGGAGATCGCCGAGCACGTTGCCGGCGCCGACGGAGGGGAGCTGATCGGCATCGCCGACCAGCAGCAGGTGGGCTCCGCTGGGGACGGCGTCGAAGAGATGCGCGGCGAGCCGGGTATCCAGCATACTGGTCTCGTCGACAATCAGGAAATCGCAGGGCAGCGGCTCGTCGGCATTATGGGTGAAGCCCCGGGTGGCGGCATCGTATTTCAGCAGACGGTGGATGGTACTGGCAGTCGCGCCCGAGGCCTCGGCGAGTCGTTGGGCAGCGCGGCCGGTCGGTGAGGCGAGCGCGAGGCGCACCCGCTTGGCTTGCAGGATTTCGACCAGTGCCCGCAGGATGGTGGTCTTGCCCGTGCCGGGGCCCCCGGTGATGACGGAGACCTTGGAGGTGAGGGTGCGCTTGAGGGCGGCGCGCTGCTGCGCGGCAAACTCGAAGCCCGCGCGGCCTTGTGCCCATTCGATGGCGGCGTCGACTTTGATGGCGGGCAGGACCGACTCGGTGGCATGGACGCGGGCGAGCGCCTGGGCGATGCGCTTTTCCGCTCCGGCGGTGGTGGGGAG
>PXBU01000246.1 GCA_003566795.1 Puniceicoccaceae bacterium
ATCACCCACTGCACGCAGAATGTCATCTACCTCAACGACAACGAAGTCGTGCACTTGCACCGCGATGACTTTTCCATTTGCACCGTCTCCAGCAAGAACGTCGAGGCGGTCATCCATCAGGTGGACTGGGATACGAGCGCCGTCGAACTGGGGGATTATCATCATTTCATGGAAAAGGAGATCTTCGAACAGCCCACCGCGCTGGAAAACGGTATGCGCGGTCGCTTTTCGGACGATGACAGCACCGCTTTCTTCGGCGGCCTGAATCTCAGCCCCCAGGAGTTGCGGCATGTCGATCGCCTGCTGTTTATCGCCTGCGGCACCGCCTGGCATGCCTGCCTCGTCGCGGAGTATCTCATCGAGCGCTACGCCCGCATCCCCGTTGAAGTGGAATACGCTTCCGAGTTCCGCTACCGCAATGCCCCGCTCGACAAGAATACGCTGGTGATCGCTATCAGCCAATCCGGCGAGACCATCGACACCCTGGCCGCCCTGCGCGAAGCCAAGCGCAAAGGCTACCGCACCCTTTCGATCAACAACAGCGTCGGCTCCACCATCGCCCGCGAGTGTGACGGCGGCATCTACCAACACGCCGGTCCGGAGATCGGCGTGGCTTCGACCAAGGCCTTTACCTCACAGATCATGCTCTGTGCCATGCTGGCACTCTACCTCGGCCGCCTACGCGATCTGAGCTACGGGGACGGGGTCGATATCGTCACTGCCCTCAAGAGCCTACCCGATCTAATCCGCCAAGTTCTCGGCCAACAGGACAATATCAAAACCATCGCCGGGAAATACGCCGATTATGAGGACTGCCTTTTCCTGGGTCGCCAGCTGATGTTTCCGATCGCTCTCGAAGGAGCACTCAAGCTCAAGGAAATTTCCTACATCCACGCCGAGGGCTACCCCGCCGCCGAGATGAAGCACGGCCCCATCGCTCTGATCAGCGAAAAATGCCCCAGCGTTTTCCTCGCCACCTCCGGCGAGATCTTTCACAAGAGCCTCGCCAATATCCAGGAAGTCAAAGCCCGCAAAGGAAGGATCATTTGCATCGCGACCGATACCTGCGACATTCCCGAAGACTTGATCGACGATCTTATCCTCGTGCCCGCATGCCACGAGATCATCGAACCCATCCTGATGACGATCCCCGTGCAACTCCTCAGCTATCACATCGCCCTCGAACGCGGCTGCGATGTGGACAAGCCCCGCAACCTGGCGAAGTCAGTGACGGTAGAGTGAAGCATCGGTAGGGACGCAACGGAAAGGATTGCAACGTGTTCCTAATGGTCTACTCTAAATACTATCATGAGCATAAAAGATACCAACCCCCAGTCCACACCCCGTTCTTTGAACCGCCGCGATTTCATCAAGCGCAGCGTGGCCGTCAGCGCCTTGGGATTTCCGACCATCTTGGGAAGCCGTGTGCTGGCACGCGACGGCCAGCCTGGTGCCAATGACCGTATCAATATCGGTATTATTGGTGTCGGTGTCATGGGGTCGGGCCATGTGCAAAATTTTAGTGGGCAACCGGATGCCGATGTTGTCGCCATTGCCGATGTCTTTCTCCCGCGCGCTGAAGAGCGTGTCAAATGGCTTCACGACAACGATCGGGTCGCTGAGGGCAAAAAGGTGGATGTGTATCAGGATTATCGGCATATGCTTGACCGCAAGGACATTGATGCGGTCGTCATTGTCACTCCCGAGCACTGGCATGCCTTGCAGGCGATACATGCCGCACAGGCGGGCAAACACATCTACTGCGAAAAAAATCTGGCCTTAACGGTTTGGGAAGGGCGCCAGGTCGTGAAAGCGGTGGACAAATACAATGTCGTCTTCCAAACGGGCACCCAGCAGCGCTCCGGTATGATCTCCAATGTGGGCGTAACCCATCTGCGCAATGGAACGCTAGGCAAAATTTCGCGGGTCCTGGCCAGTAATTACGGTAGCCCCATGGAGAGCGGTTGGCCAGGCATGCCAGTGCCGGAAGGCTTGGACTGGGATATGTGGTGTGGCCCCGCGGAAAAGTTGCCCTACAACGATGCGATTCGGGACAACACCCGTCGCACTGAGCCCACTTGGAGCAGCATTCGCAACTTTGGTGGTTCGATTATGACGGACTGGGGAGGTCACGGCCTCGACATGATCCAGTGGGGGCTCGGCATGGATGACCGTGGACCGGAAGAGGTCTGGGTCGAAGGTGAGCCCTTTGTCACGACCATCAGCACGCCGGAAGAGCCCGGGGGCCGACGCACCGGGGTGACGAAGCCCAAGGTGTACATGAAATACGACAATGGCACGATCGTCGAATTTGAAGGCGGCCCGCAATTTGGTGGTGTCTTTATCGGAGAGAATGGCAGAATGAATTTGGATCGCGGACGCGCCCGCTCCAACCCCGTTGAATTGACCCGGGAGCCGCTGGAAAATCCGACCGTGGAAGTTTATCGCGGCCGGGAATATGCCCGCAGGGTTTCTCACGCTGAAAACTGGCTGGAGTGTATCAAAACGGGAGGAACCACTGCCGCACCTGCCGAGATAGGCCAACGTTCCGCGACGGTTTGCCACCTTGCCAACATTGCGCGCTGGGTGAGCGGGGTGACCGGGGAAACCGGAAACAAGCTGCGCTGGGACAGTGAAAACGAACGCTTCACCAACAGCGACGTTGGCAACAGCTTCTTGCGACGCCCCCAACGCCCGGGCTATCAAGTGCCGGAAGAGGTGTAAGAATTTCTAAAAGGACACCCATCTCCAGCCGCCCGGCTTGATCCGCTCACTGCGCTCGCCAGTGTGCGATGCGCGCGGCCACTTGCTGCGGGCCGGGCATACCCGGTTGCTCGCGGGCGGCAATCGCGCGTTGCAAATCGAAGACCTGAGTCCAGTCCTCTGCCAGTGCGGCATGCACCTTCCCGGCCTCCTCGAAAGGCAACTGGTCAAGCGGCACTTCCAACTGCTCGCTGAGTGCGACCAGCTCGCCGACCACGTGGTGCGCCTCACGAAAGGGCACGTTTTTATTAACCAGGTAATCCACCACATCCGTTGCCAACAGCAACGGATCGGCCACCGCCGCCGCGCAGCGGGCGGGCACAGCTTCCACGCCGGGCAAGCAGGCGGCGACGGCATCCAGCATCAGCGTGACCTGGTCGAAGCTATCAAAAACCGGTGGCTTGTCTTCCTGCAGGTCGCGGTTGTAAGTAAGCGGCAGCCCCTTCACCATCGTCAGCAACATTTGCAAGTTGCCACTCAGCCGCGCGGACTTGCCCCGGATGAGTTCAAAGGCATCCGGATTCTTTTTCTGCGGCATCAGACTCGAACCGGTGGTAAACGCATCCGGCAGCTTCACGAAGCCAAACTCGGCACTGCTCCAAAGGATAAAGTCCTCGCTCATCCGCGAAAGATGCACGCCGATAGTGGCGCAGGCCGCCGCAAAGGCGATAAAGCTGTCCCGGTCACTAACCGCGTCCATACTGTTTTGAGTGACCTGCGGTTGACCGGCCTCGTCGACAAAACCGAGCTCACGCGCGACAAACTCGCGGTCAATCGGCAGCGTGGTGCCGGCAATCGCGCCCGAGCCCAGCGGGCAGACATTCGCCTGTGCCTTGACCGCCGCGATTGCGCTGCGGTCGCGGTCAAACATCTCGACGTAAGCGAGCAAGTGATGCGCCATGCTCACCGGTTGGGCCCGCTGTAAATGCGTGTAGCCCGGAATGATGACCTCACGGGTCTGGTCGGCCAGATCCACCAGGGCGGCAATCACCGCCTGCAAAGAAGTATCGACCTCCGCGCAGGCGAACTTGAACCAGAGCCGCATATCGGTGGCGACTTGATCATTACGGCTGCGGGCGGTATGCAGCTTGGCGGCAGCAGGCACCTCTGCGGTGAGAGCCTGCTCAATATTCATGTGCACGTCTTCCAGCGCAGGATCCCACTCAAAGGCCCCCGCCTCGATTTTGGCCATGATCGCATCCAAGCCGGCACATATGGCCTCGCACTCCGCTGGTGAAATCAGTCCGACATGGGCTAACATCGCAGCCTGGGCCTGACTCCCCTGCACATCGAAGCGCGCCAATCGCTGATCGAATGAGACCGACTCGCCGATGCGGAGCATCAGCGCATCCGGTCCCTCTTTAAAGCGCCCGCCCCAAGTAGCTTGTTTATTCGTCTTAGCCATAGTAGCGCAGAGAATTTTCTGTCCGCGCGGATTTGGCAAATCTAATCCAAGCGGGCGACGATCGACGCATCATTGGCATGGTAAAGCACCGCCGTCGTGCGCTCTTTTACTAAAAACGGTTGCGCCCGAAGGTAATCCTTGGAATCTTCCAGGGCTTTATCGAATGACTTCCCAAACCAACAGCTCACAACCTTTCGACAGCGTCGAGTCGGCAATCCAGGACATCGCGGACGGTAAAATGGTAATTGTAACCGACGATGAGGCACGTGAAAACGAGGGCGACCTCGTTATGGCGGCCTCAAAAGTCACCACCCAATCAGTCAACCAAATGATCCTGCACGCGCGTGGTTTGATCTGCGTACCGATGCTCTCGCACCAACTGCGCCGCCTCGGCATCAATCCCATGGCCTCGGAAAACCGGGAGTCGCACCAAACTGATTTCGCCATCTCCGTTGACGCCGCTGATGGCATCACCACCGGCATCAGCGCCTATGACCGGGCGGAAACCATCCGCATCCTGAGCGATCCCGACTCGAAACCCGAAATGCTGGTGCAACCGGGGCACGTCTTCCCGCTGCGGGCCAAGCCAGGCGGCGTGCTGCAGCGGGCCGGACATACGGAGGCTGCCGTTGATCTGGCCCAACTGGCGGGGCTCAATCCCAGCGGCGTCATCTGTGAAATCCTCAACGAAGACGGCAGCCTGGCCCGCCTGCCGGATCTGATCGAATTCAAGGCTAAGCACGGGCTCAAGCTCATCTCGATTGCCGATTTGATCGAGTATCGCCACACCCGGGACAAGCTCATCGAACACCTGCTGACGCGGCCCTTCGAAAGCGAATTTGGCACCTTTGATCTGCACATTTTTAAAAGTATTCTCGATGATCGCCAGCATATTGCGCTCAGCATGGGCGAACTGGACGCCCGGCCCATCCTGGTGCGCGTGCAGAGCGAGAACCTGCTCGGCGATCTGTTCCGCTCGAAAACCCAGAGCGGCTACGACTCGCTGAATAAATCCATCCAGCGGATCGCCCGCGAGGGGCATGGACTGCTGCTCTACATCGAACAGCCGCGCGGCGGAGTCCGAATTATCGATGGGCCCGATCAAACCTCACTGAAGGATGTCGGCCCCGCCAAGATGGACTTCCGTGACTACGGGATCGGTGCCCAGATCCTGGTCGAACTGGGGCTGAAAAAAATCCGCCTGCTTTCCAGCACCCAGCGCAAAGTCGTCGGCCTGGATGGCTATGACCTTGAAATCGTCGAACAGATCGAGATTTAACACTGCTCTATTCGAGTAACGCGTTGTGCGGTGCCGGCAAATTTGGCAATCCCATAAAAATCGAAGTCAACCAGCACCTCTGGGCAGACGTTCAGGAATGGAAATTGATTAGAGTAACACAGAAAAAATGAAAAATACTCCCTCAAGACTCACCAAGG